>CAIRBT010000148.1 GCA_903876875.1 uncultured Geobacteraceae bacterium | reverse complement strand
AGTGGCCGGAACCGTCAGCGGTGGTGCTGCCCAGCAGGGTGCTGCCGTTGTAGAGCTTGACCGTAGCGTTAGCTTCGGCGGTTCCAGCGATAGTCGGGGTGGTGTCGTTGGTAGTGCCTGTATTGGCGACCGTGCCGGTGACCGGTGCTGTGTCGTCTGTTACGCTGGTGATTACTGGAGTGGCAGGTGCCGTTGTATCAATCGTAAAGGTCTGTACAGTGCTGGCGGCACTTTCATTGCCGGCGGCGTCGATGGCTTTAACCGTAACTGAATACGCACCTTCGACCAGTGCCGTGCCGGGCGTAAAGGTCCAGTGGCCGGAACCGTCAGCGGTGGTGCTGCCCAGCAGGGTGCTGCCGTTGTAGAGCTTGACCGTAGCGTTAGCTTCGGCAGTACCCGCGATGGTCGGGGTGGTGTCGTTGGTAGTGCCTGCATTTGTGACAGCACCGGTTACGGGTGCTGTGTCGTCTGTTACGCTGGTGATTACTGGAGCGGCAGGTGCTGTCGAGTCTATCGTGACATTCAACGATAGGCTTGCGGCACTTTCGTTGCCAGCCGCATCAACGAGGGTGTAGGTAACTGTTTTGACACCATCGCTCAGCCCCACTGATGGTGTCACCTCGCCGGTGGCCGGATCATAGGCTGCGCTGACAGAGACACCATTCACGTATAACTTCACTGAGGCAACACCGGAAGGCAATGTGCCGATGGCAAAACTCGGGGTCGTATCCTGGGTGACGTTATCCGTCTGAAGAATGCCGGTATCGCTGGCGTTGGTTAGATCCGGTGCCGCAGGTGGTACCGCAGGTGCCGTTGTATCAATTGTAAAGGTTTGTGGGGTGCTGGCAGCACTTTCATTACCGGCAGCGTCGGTGGCTTTAACCGTAACTGAATACGCACCTTCCGCCAGTGCCGTTCCGGGTGTAAAGGTCCAGGCTCCTGTCCCATTAGCCGTTGTGGTCCCCAGCAAGATGCTGCCGTTGTAAAGCTTAACCGTGGCGTTAGCTTCGGCGTTTCCAGCGATTGTTGGGGTGGTATCGTTGGAAAAGCCTGCGTTGGCGACCGTGCCGGTGATTGGTGCAATGTCGTCGGTGACACTGGTTATGGCCGGTGCCGCAGGTGCTGTTGTATCAATCGTAAAGGTTTGTGCAGTGCTGGCGGCACTTTCATTGCCGGCAGCGTCGGTGGCTTTAACCGTAACTGAGTATGCACCTTCTGCCAGTGCCGTTCCGGGTGCAAAGGTCCAGGCACCTGTCCCATCAGCGATTGTGCTACCCAGCAGGGTTGTGCCATTGTAGAGTTTGACCATGGCATTGGCTTCGGCGGTACCGACGATGGTCGGTGTGGTGTCGTTGGTGAAGCCCGCGTTGGCAATCGTGCCTGTCACCGGTGCTGTATCGTCGGTGATGCTGATGATGGCAGGCGCCCCAGGCGCTGCCGAGTCAATTGTGACATTCAAGGATGGACTGACGGCACTTTCATTACCAGCGGCATCAACCAGGGTGTAGGTAATCGCTTTGGCACCATCTCCCAGCGCTACTAACGGTGTCACCTCGCCGGTGGCCGGATCATAGACTGAGCTGACGGCAACACCGTTGGCATACAACTTCACCGAGGTGGTACCAGTGGGCAATGTGCCGATGGCAAAATATGGAGTCGTATCCTGAGTTATATTATCTGTCTGGCTGGTACCGGTATCACTGGCGTTCGTCAGGTCTGGCGCCGTTAGTGGTGCCGCAGGTGGTGTTGTATCGATTGTGACGGAGAGTGATGGACCCGTGGGGCCACTATTACCTGCTGCATCAACAGAACTGCAGGTAATAGCGTGAGTACCGTCTGCCAGAGCAGCGACAGGTGTCAGCGTTCCGGTGGTCGGATCGTATGTTGCTGCCATTTCGACGCCATCGACATACAGCTTTATAGTATCTCCGCTGGCTGGGGCGGTAACAGAGAAGTGTGGCGAGGTATCAGCTGTGATGTTGTCCGTTGTGCTGACACCGGTGTCGCTGGCAGCGGTCAGATCAGGTGCCGGGGGGGCGACCGGAGCGGTGGTATCGACGGTGAAGGTGAATACGGATGACGTGCCATTACTGGCGTTGGTGCCGTTGTTGGTTGTGGCAGTACCACCGGTCACCCATTGCGCCGTGATGCCGACGATGCTTTCGGGCAACGGCGTTGTCGGTGTAAAGCTCCACGTGCCGTTGGCAGTGTCAACAACCGCATCGCCAAGATAGCTGGTACCGTTAAAGATGCGCAGATAATCTCCGGAGGCTGTTCCGGGGTTAGTACCGACAGTACCGGTGAGCGTTGGGTGGGTATCGTTAGTGCTGCCGTTGTGTGCAACGGAACCAAGCTGATGTGCAACATCATCGGTAACGGTGTCAATTGTCGGGCCGGTGATGCCGACGGTGACGTTAGTGCTGTGCAGAGCATGATTACCTGCAGCATCAGCAGATGCCACGGTAACAACGGTGCCATCAGGCAGACCGGACGCCAGTACGCCGGTATCGGGATAGCGCCACCCGCCGTTCGGATCAGCGGTAACTGTAGCTGTCTGCAGGGTTCCGCCGGTGGGTGTCCAACTCAATGTGACAACCGCTCCCGGTTCGGCAGAACCGGTAAGCAGACGGCCGCCGGTAGGGTTGGCAGCTGGATCATGGGGCGCAACGGTATCAATCGTCACGTTGAGCCCGGAGCTGACCGGACTTTCATTGCCAGCTGCGTCTACATACGAGTAGGTGATGGCATGGGCGCCGTCTGCCAGCGGTTTAGTGGGGGTTATTTCACCATTAACCAGTGTTGCGGCCACGGCAGTGCCGTCGACATACAGCTTGACGGTATCGCCGCTGGCTGGTGCAGTGATGGCAAAACCGGGCGTTGTGTCAGTGGTGACATTGTCCGCCGAGCTGACGCCGGTATCGCTGGCCGTCGTCAGATCCGGTGCGGCTGCCGGTTTTTGTGGTGCAGCGGTGTCAATGGTGATGGCAAGCGCCGGACTTGCATTACTCTGATTTCCGGCGGCATCCAGATACCGGAAAGTAATTGACTTGAGGCCGTCACTCAAGGCAACCGCAGATACGATTTCACCGCTGGCGGTATCGTAGGTTGCGGCGACTTCAACACCGTCAACGTACAGTTTGACCCCGGTGGTACCGACAGGCAGGGCCCCGATAACAAATCGCGGGGTGTTATCTGCCGTACGATCATCGCTTGCACTGATGCCGGTATCGCTTGCAGTGGCAAGATCCGGCGCCACGGATGGTGCGACAGGTGCCGTGGTGTCGATGGCAAGGGAGAGCACCGGACTTGCTGCACTCAGGTTTCCCGCCCCATCGGACAGCTTGTAGATAATAGTGTGAACGCCCGAAGTGAAGGCGGCACTCGGGATGAATTCACCGGTAGTCGGATTATAGGTGCCTGCGGTTTCAACTCCGTCCACGTAGACAACAACCTGAGTTACATCTCCCGCAATCAGGCCGGTCCCGAGGTTGAGTGCCGGTGTGGCTATGTTGGTTATATTGTCACTGTTACTGAAACCACTGTCATCTTTTGCATTCAGGTCAGGTGCGTTGAGCGGTGCACCCGGAGCAGTGGTGTCGATGTTCAGGTTGAACGACGACGATGCACCGTTGCTGAGCACACTTCCGCCGTTCGTCCACTTCACATTGAGACTGACAGAACCTTCGGCAAGCGTACCAGTGGGGGTGAAACTCCAAGTGCCATCGTTACTGCTGATGGTTGCATCACCTCGGTAGGTGGTTCCATTATAGACCTTGAGTACATCTCCGGCGGCAGCATTTCCGGCGGTTCCGGTGGTTCCGCTCAGTGTCGGGGTTGTGTCGTCGGTATATGCACCGTTGGCAACATTGCCGGTGATACGACCTGCGTTGTCAGTGACTGTGTCCAGTGTCGGCGGCAGAATGTCTACGGTGATGTTGCATGGGTGAGCTGCGGGATTTCCTGCACTATCGGCAGAGGTGATTGTGACAGCGGTTCCATTCGGAATCCCGGAGGTTAGCATGCCGGTATCCGGGTATCGCCAACTGCCATGTGCATCGGCGGTAAGGGTGGCGGTGTGCGGAGTGCCATCATTCCACGTCATTGTCACCGTCGCACCAGGTTCTGCGGTCCCCGTAAAAAGTCGCCCGCCGCTGGGGTTGGCAGTTGGATCGATGGCGGCAGTTGTATCAATTTTCACCGCCAATGCCGGACTTTGCGGGCTTTCGTTACCGGCACCATCGACAAAGCTGTAGGTGATTGTTTTGACTCCATCACCCAATGCGGCATCTGGAGTAATTTCAGTGCTGATTGGGTTAAAGGTTGCCGTAACCTCAGCACCATTGACATAAAGCTTTACCGTATCCCCGGCTGTTGGAGCAACAATGGCAAGGGAGGGAGTCGCGTCGTTGGTGATGTTGTCCGTTGAACTGATGCCGGTGTCACTGGCGAATGTAAGATCTGGCGCAGAAGCAGGTACTGACGGTGTGGCGGTGTCAACAAGGAGGGTACGCGAAGGACTGGCTGCGCTTATATTTCCGGCTGCATCAGTTGCTTTAGTGGAAATAGAGTAAGTGCCGTCAGCCAGACCCTGTGCAGGGGTAAAGCTCCAATGGCCAGAACTGTCAGCGGTCGTGCTGCCGATTACAATGCCGTCGTTGTAGATATGGATGGTGGCGTTCGCCTCGGCAGTGCCAACTATCGTTGGCGTAGTATCATTGGTTGCGCCGTTTGCAGCAACGGTGCCGATCACAGACATACTATTGTCAGAAATACCGGAAATAGCTGGGGCCGAAGGTGCGGCACTGTCAATGGTAACGGTGAGGGCCGGACTGGCTGCTCCGGCAAACGTACCACGGAGATAGCGGTAACTCACCTCCTGGCTGCCGTCACTGAGTGGTGCTGTTGGTGCCAACTCGCCAGTACTACTGTTGTAACTTGTCGCAACAACAGTGCCATTAACCAGCAACTCAACTGCAGTTACTCCCGCTGGTAACTGGCCGATGTTCAATGTCGGTGTTGTATCTGAGGTAATGTTGTCAGTTGCACTGATACCGGTATCGCTGATTGCACTGAGATCAGGTGCCGCTGTTGGAGCCGAGGTATCGACAACGATTATAACCGCCGGACTGACATCGGTACTGCCCACTTTTGTCGTGATGGCTATGTTGCCATCGCCGGCAGCTGAAATTACACTCGACGCAACAGGAATGGTTGCAATACCGGCAACTACATCGGCGGTCGTCAGCGTGTAGTCGAAGCTCTGGTTACCCCACCCCACATGGACAACGCTACCGACCGGCGCAGTCCCAACCTCCGTTTTGATGGTGGTACCGTTGGTCGCTTCGGTTGTGGTATTCAAACCATCTGAAGCACCAACTACCCAGGGTGCCCGCTGGCTGTGCTGAACATCCAGAGTGGCCAGTCCACCATTGACGCCGCTTTCAAACCTGTTTCCCCCGGTAGCGATAAGGTCGACACCGCTCTGCTTGATGGCCAACTGGCTGGCATCGGCCGGATTGGTAACAATGGCGGCCTGCAACTGCTCCAGAGTACCTGAGGTACTACCGGACACCCCATCTGCGCCGGAGAGCGCCGCTAACACCATACCATAATGGGTTGCATCGCTATTGGCGTCACCAGAGTTGTAGGTACTGTCGAGCACGTTAATGGCCGGTCCAGTAATCTCGGCGACACCGAAAATCTTGCCAATCTGCTGATTAACGGTGACATTTGCAGTAGTAACCGTGGTGCCGGTGACCCCCGCCACTCGTGTTGCTAGTTCGGTCAACGGTGACACGGTGACAACTATGTTGGAGGAGCCATCCACCATGGCCATAGCCCGCAGATCCGTATTCAGGCTATGGTTCGCGCCGGTCGCCTCATCCAGATAATCGGCACCACTACCATTGATATCGACAACTTTAACCAAAATCGGCCCGTGGTAACCGTTGGTGATGGTAATGGTATAGGAACCGTTGACATAGTTGTGTTCGGCATTAGCAAGGAAATTACCATCCTTGTCGAGAACCTCAACCCTGGTGGTGGAATTGAACGGCCCCGCGACCGCAGCAACGGTTATGGTATAAGACGTTGGGTGGGAATGTTCACCCCCTTTACCAACGGCCGCTACTCCGCCGACAGAAGCGATCACCATTCCAACCGGCAGGAATATGGCAGACAGGTCAGACGATGGCGGAATATACGTACTGATACCGGATACGCTGCTGTAGCCGGCACTCTGTTCCGGCAGCGGGAGGAGCCCGTGGAGCGACTGGGTTTCACCATAGGCGTAGACCGCATGACTACCATTTCCCAGTTCGGCACCGATTGCCGTGTCCGAAGTAATTGCATAATCAGAAGCGACCGCCCCCGGAAGTGATACCGTGCACCCGGCGGCTCTCTCTTCACCGTAAAATTCGGTGAAGAGGATTTCCGTCGAATCCTTGTACTGAAGATGGAGGTCATCTCCCCGACGAATGGCAACGACATCTTTAACATCAACTTCACTATCATCGGTTTTTCGGAGCACTCGGTATCGGGCGCCATGCTGAACTTTGATCGTATTACGTTGACCGCGCAGCAGTTCCCTACTCCCATTATCCACCTTGAGCAGAAGTTTTTCAGTACTGTCCGTCGTCGTTGTCATGCTGTACTCTCCTAAAAAAATTATCGTTCCCGTAGGGCGCCACTGAAAGCGCGGGCAATCGGCTTTGCCAGGTAGAGCAGCACGCTTCTCTCGCCGACACGGATGTCCGCCGTTGCTGTCATCCCCTGCTTTACAGCATTCAAATCCAATTTTTGATTACGATGGGCCGCATTGCGAGTAAGACGCACACGGCCACGGTAGAACGGTTGCTGCTGACTGCCGGGACTCTGTTCTGTCATGGTATCCGAGCTCAGGTAGACCAGCTGTCCGGAAAGACTCCCGTATATTGTATAATCAAAGGCATCCAGCCTCAGGCTGACCGGCAGCCCAATGCTGAGTAGGCCGATGTCGGTTGGATTTATTTTTACTTCCAGAAGCAGTTCACCATCACTGGGCGATATCTGCATAAGTTCATCACCCGGCCGCAGGACCCCTCCAACCGTATTCACTCGCAGATATTTAACAGTTCCGTCGAGGGATGCCCGCAGTTCCGTATGTTCGAGGATGCTCCGTTTCTCCTCCTGGCGGTGGCGTTGGGATGCAAATTCGTCTTCCAGTTTTGCCGCCTCGACCCGTGATTCCTGTTGGTACTTACTCCGCATTTCCGCCATGCGCGCTTTGATTTCATTAACCTGCCGCTTGGCACGCAGCAATTCGACCTTGCTAAGGTCACCGGTGGCAAACAGGTTCGCGTTGATCCGCAGCTCGTCTTCCGCCAGCACCAGAGACTCCTGCTGGGAAGCCAACCCCTCATCCAGACTTTTCTTGCGCTGTTCATACAGCGCCTGCTGAGCTTTCCGCACATCAGGATAGTCGTTGAGAATCTTATTAAACACCGGAATGTTCCCCTCCGATTCCGCCCTGGTCCGATCCATGGCGGATTTGAGGGAGGCAACCCGAGCCTGACTTTCGTTGTAGGAAGCCTTGGCACGGTCCATCTCCAGTACCGCCACCACCTGCCCCTTTTTTACCAAATCACCCTCCTGAACATTGATGGAAGAGAGGACGCCGCCATCGGCGCTCTGGATTATCTGGGTTCTGGCCCCCGGAATAATCTGCCCTTGTGCCCGTACCGTCTGATCGATGGAAAATGATGCCGCCCAGATAAAAAATCCGGCGGTACCGATCCCAATTACCGGTAAAATTCCGATTCGTCTCACGATTAATTTGCCCCCTGTAGACGTGCCATAACCTGCTCAGTTGGTCCATCCATGACAATCTGGTGATTGGCCACGACAATCAGCCGGGTAACAAGCTTGAGCAGGTCAGGCTTATGGGTGACCAGTACCAGGGTGGCATCGGGCGTCAGGTGCTGGCCGAGGAGGTTAATGATCTGCTGTTCCAGAGCCGTATCAACGGAAGCGGTTGGTTCATCCAGTAGCCATATTGTGGGATGGCGAAGACATACCCTGGTAAAATTAACCAATTGGCGCTGCCCTCCCGAAAGGCCGCTCCCCCCTTCATAAATTTCCTGCTGCAACCCCTTAGGATGGGTAGCGATGACTGCCTGCATGAGTCCAGTACTCCGCGCGACCTGTAGGATCTGGTCATCTCCCGGATCAATCATACCGAGGGTCAGATTCTCCCGCAGCGTACCGGCAAACAGACGCCCCTCCTGCTGGAGATACCCCACATGGTGGGCAAGTACTGGTTTTGAGAGATGTGCCAGATCGACGTCATCCAGAAATATCTGCCCGTCGGACGGCTTGTACATACCGGAGAGAAGTCGTAACAGGCTGGTTTTCCCCGCACCGACCGGCCCCACAATCCCGATCCGTTCACCATGACGGATTTCCAGAGTCGGCACCTGCAACGCTACCTGGCTGCCATAGGCCATCCGCACATTGGCAAAGCGGTAATTACCGGCCAGCTGTTCCAGTACAACCGGTTCATGACCATGGTGGTCGTCCTCCAGTCGCCAGATGCCGTCAATCCCCTCCAGAGCTGCCTTTACGTGGGCCCACTGCATGGTTTGTGCAGCCAGTGTGGAGACCGGGTTCAGCACCCTCCCGGCTAGGATACTGCACGCAATCAGACGCCCCATGGTAAGCTGGTTACGGCTGGCCATCCAGGCGCCACTGGCAACAAGCAGGATATAACTGACCTGCTGAAAAACATTCATCATATGCTGGAACGCTTCACTGGAGCGACGGGATTCGAATTCGGCGTTTCTGGCATCGCTGGTCAACTTGAGCCAGCGGCTTAACATGCGCCACCCCCCCTGACCGGACTTGATGGTTTCTGCCCCTTCAATGGTCTCCACCAGCAGACCGGTTTTGAAGTTACCCGCCTGGGCACCAATCTTGGCCGATGCTTCGATAGGGTTACGCATCAGCCGGCTGGCCGCCAGGGCCATCAGCAGAAACAGGAGCGGTATACCAGCCAACGGACCACCAACAATACCGATTACCGCAAGAAAAATGATGGCAAACGGCAAATCAACCAGCATACTGCCAGTGGCCTGGGTAAGAAAGGAACGGACCGTTTCGTAACCGCGCATCTGTGCCGCCATACTCCCGACACTGCGGGGCAGTTGGTCCAGCCGTACCGACAACAGCCGCAGGTAGACGGTCCGTGCCAACCGCTGGTCCACCACATTGATCAGCCCTTCGTAAAGATGGGTTCGCGCCCCCCGCGCCAGCCACTCAATGCCGATTGCAAATAGTGATCCCAGGGTAAGCACCATCAGGGTCTGCAACCCGCCGGTAGGGATAACCCGATCGTACACCTGCATGGAATAAAAGGAGACTACCAGACCGATCAGCCCGATGGCAGCACCACCGACAGCCGCCTCAAGGAGGATTCTTCGCTGGTTCAGTATCTCGTTGCTGACGATGGTGAAAACCGGGCTCCCCTTAACCGAAAATGGCGCCGCCAACCGTAAGGTGGCGACAACCATCATCCCAAATTCTTGGTAAAACTCTTCCCGCCAGCATTGCTGTTCCCCCTGCCAAAACTGCACCACCCATCTCTGCTGGGGGTCGCGACCCACCAGTACTCCCCACTCTCTCGCTCCATCGTGAATAATCGCCGGAAGATGGGATCCATCGGGGGTATGAATCCATCCGGGTGGCGCAATACCCATATGGCGGCAGACCTGCGCCAACTGTTCCTTCGGTTTTTCAGACAAAGCCTGTGCCGCTTCTGCGGCCTCGGTGAGAGCCAACCGGTCCACCCCTTCCCGCTGTATGGCTGCCAGGCGAACCAGTGCCCGAAACAAGCTGTTATCAATCATGGGAACCTTTTTCCTTTACACCGTCCTCAACCGCAAGCCTGATACGCCACGACGACACAAGCCGCATAGCAGACAGATCAGAAAATTGCACCTCAAGCTGCACCAGTTCCCGAACCGAGTTCATCACATCCTGCCAACTTTTCCGCCCTGAAAGAAACTGCCGGTCCCAGGAGTCCATTACCACCCGGGCCCTTTCCCGTGCCGTCACCAGAGCCTTTTCTCGCTGGCTGACGCTTCGTAACGTCGCAAAATCAGTCATAATCTGTTCATTAATAGTTCTTTTTTGAATCTCAATTTCGGCAACAAGCGCATTTCGCTGACTAACCGCTTCACTAATTGCCGATCGATTGGACAAACCGGCACCAAAGTGGCTTTTCAACCCGACAAAGACACGGGTTTCTGGGTCACTCCCTTTAACGCTGAAGCTACCGTACTGCCACTCCAGCCGTGCATACGCCTCCGGCCACATTTCCGATTTTCTTTCCCTGATAACGGCATCCTGCTCCTCCACTTGGGCCTGATAACGTTTTAAAACCGGAGAAACGGTTTCTGCCCGTCTCAACAATTCGGTCAACTCTTCATCGACACGGGGGGAGGGTGACGGAGCAGCTGTTAACTCCGCCAGAACAACCGGTCGCCCCATCAACTGGGATAAGCGGGAAAGGGCAATATACTCCTGCATCTCAACCACTGAAATTTCCGATTCCAATGCAGCCAACCGTTGTTCAGCAAACAAAAGATCACTCTGAGACGATTGACCTTCTGACACCCGCCGAACCACCATCTTCTTCAGCTGTTGGTGCTGGTTATACCCAACCCGGTACGCCGCCAGCTTTTCGTGTGCTGTCAGCCAATCCCCATAGGTCTGAACAACCCGCATGGATAGCTGCAGACGGGTTTCACCCAGTCCGGCAGCGGCTTTTGAGCGGCCGGCCACCGCCTTATCCATGTTTGAGAACAGCCGTCCGCCAGTCCACAATGGCTGGGACAGACCAAGAAGAAATATCTGGTTGTCCCCCTGATAGTTGGGGTCACCGGCAGCAGCGGCTGCCGATTCCATAGAGAAACTCGGTGTGGGAAAAAATTGCCATCGGGCGCCGTCAACACCGGCATCCGCTGCGGCGGCCATTGCCTGTTGGGCCCGCATAGCCGGGTGCTGCTCTCCGACTTCTGCCATAAGTTTTTCTAAAGCGCCCCCTTCGGCCACTGCCCAATCGGCTGACCAGAGGATGAGTACAAATACACCGATGTATATTGAAAACGACCATCCCAAATTAACAAAATATTTTGCTCTGCCCGTTTTTCTCTTCACTGGTATCAGTTCCTCATAAAGCCTTCTTTAAAAGGCATATAACACCCACGTCAACTGACGTGATACAGGAAAAACCCCTTTCAGATAAAATAGTGTTGCCCGGAATATTTATTGCGCCGCCAGCAATACTTAATGTGATAATTGACCTTTCTTAAGACTAATACATACTGTATCCTGAGATCATTACGCCTTGTCAGTGCCACCCCCCTTTGTTTTAGATTTTTTATACCGCATGAGGTGTAAACCATGATTCTTGATCGGACACATTCACGGCCGACGAACATTCTGTTGATAGATGATTCCATTACCGATTTACGATTGTTAATGGATATGATGTTATTGCGTCGCTATAAGGTGAGTGTGGCATTTGACGGTATCAAGGGGTATGAACAGGCGGTGCTGCTCAAGCCGGGCCTTATACTGCTGGACGTACGCATGCCAACCATGGATGGATTTGCCGTCTGCCGACGACTGAAGGCCAACCCGACGACCAGCTTCATTCCGGTAATCTTTCTAACCAGTGCAACTGATGTTGCTGAACGTCTGGAGGGTTTTGCAGCCGGAGGTGTTGATTACATAGGTAAACCATTTGTCGAGGAGGAAGTTCTGGCCCGCGTGGGAGTTCATCTGCAACTTATGCCGGTTGCTTCTGACGTAGGGAACGGGGTACCGGATGTTGATGGCGAGATACTACGTCGGAATGAAGTAATTGTCCTTGCTGCACAGAAATTGATGCTGGAACAATTAACCACAATCCTGTCACTTAAGGATATAGCCCGTCGGGTTGGCACCAACCGGCGTCAGCTTAATGATGCATTCCAATCTGTCTGTGGACTGCCGGTATTCGGCTGGTTGCGTGAAGAGCGATTACGCCACGCTCACCACTTGGTAGGCCAGACTGACACACCCATGTCCATGATTAGCGAACATCTCGGCTATTCTACACCGGCTAATTTCACCAAGGCATTTCGAGAACGGTATGGCTGTACACCGCGCAGCCTGCGCAGTGAAATCAGCTTACAACGCCACCAGGAAGATAACTTCGTTGAGAATAGTGACGATTAACATAGCGCTCTGCATATTTGTGATGTTCGCAACCGGTATCTGTCAGGCGACACCAATTGACATTTCACCGGGAGAGCCAGTCACCGCTACATCAGGGCAATCGTGGTGTGCCACATCTCCAGCAGTTAGTTTTGAGGAGGTTCTGGCCGGAGCCTGCACCATGCGCAACATCAGCCCGGGCGATCTTTCACCCGGATTTGACAGTCGTGCTTTCTGGTTGCGTATGGAGCTCTCCAATCCGACAGATGAGGCATTGACGCGGTGGCTCTCCGTGGGGCACCCGCGCCTTGAAGAGATTTCCCTGTTCCAGTCTGCCACTCCCGGCTGGAACATCCAAAAAGCTGGCCTCCGCATACCACTGGCGGAACATGACGAAACCAGGCAAAGCTATCGCGTCTTCACGATTACTCTGGCCGCTCAGAGCAGACAGACCATCTGGCTCCGCGTCGCTTCCCGAACATCAATCGACCTTTCAGCCAAACTCTGGACGCCACTCAGTTACCGGACATTTTTTAAACGTCATGAGCTGAGCATGGTACTGGCACTGGGAGGGCTGACCATTGCCATGATATTCTCCGGATTGGTATTTCTGTACACCAGAGAAAAAGCCTATCTGTTATTCAGTATGGCTATCAGCGGGGAAATAATTATTGAGACGTTCCGCTCCGGCATTCTCCAGAGTCATCTATGGCCGATAGACCGGGGAGTGCCGGTAATAACCGCCGCAATAGGTTCACTGGTGGCAACCGGCTCATTCTTCGCATTCATACACGCATTTCTCCCCCAGATCCGGCAGTACAGAATCCAAAGTCTCTTCTTTTACTTTTTTTATGTCATAACAGCCGTAACTCAGCTGATCTCCATTTTTATCGCCTATTCACCGGCTGCCCGTTTCTGGTCGATCAGCGTCAACATACTAATACTTGCCGGTCTCTGGTTATTGTACACCGGCTGGCGTGGCGGTATACGCGCGGCAAAAACCCTCTTCTTGAGTTTCGTCTTCATGGCACTGCTTGAACAAATACGATTGGCTTCCGCCCTCGGTTATCTGCATTTTTCCTGGGGTGAGATTCTGGTCGGCCCTTGGGCATTGGTAATGACAACGCCGCTGCTGCTGGTGAGTGTTTTCCAACGCAATCAGGATCTCAAAGAAAAAATTATTCGTATTGAGTCGGAAAAGTCTGCTAAAACCGCATTTTTAGCCCAGATGAGCCATGAGTTACGGACCCCTCTCGACACCATCCTCGGTAATGCCCAGCTACTGGCACGTCCAACGGATCAGAACCTTCTGAATGAAGGATTAGGCAATATCAGACAGAGCGGCAAACACCTGCTCGGCATGATTGATGAACTTCTTGACCATGCGCGCGCTGACGCCGGCAAGCTGGTCATCACCACCGGCCCTGCCAACTGGAGCTCTTTTCTGGAGTCCGTCCGCCGAAACGCTCTCATCCTGGCCGCAAAAAACGGCACCGATTTTCTGCTTGAAACCCATGGCCCACAACCGGAGGCCATACTCATCGACAGTGGGCGTTTGCGCCAGATTCTGGACAATCTGCTGGCGAACGCATTCAGGCACACCCGATCGGGCGTTATACGGCTTGACTGTCTGGTTACACCACGGGGCAAAACAGAAGTAGACATAGAGTTGGCTGTCAGTGACACGGGAGAGGGTATCGCGCCGGAAGATCAGGAACGGATATTTCTCCCCTTTGAACGGGTTGACAACGCAAAACGTTCCGGAAAAGGGACCGGCATGGGGCTTGCCATTGCACGTCAACTGGTTTTAGCCATGGGGGGAAATTTGACACTGCACAGTGACGTTGGTAAAGGTGCCTGCTTCCGCTTTACCCTTTCATGTGAGCTGGCAAGCGAGGTACCACTGCTCACCACGCAGCACGAAAACAGAACCATTGCCGGCTATGGGGGGAGGCGCCGCATCATTTTGATTGTTGATGACAATCAGCAGACCAGAAGCATACTGCGTAATTTGTTTGAAACCGTTGGATTCCTTGTTGTGGAGGATGGAAGTGGAGACGCTGCCGTGGCACGCTACGCCGAAACGGGCAGCGCCATTGATCTTGTCATTACCGATCAGTTTATGGAAAGTGGTGATGGCTGGAGTCTCTTACACCGGCTTCGCACCCATGGTGCCGAGATGCCGATCGTTCTGGTTTCTTCATCAGTACCCCACCGACCAGTTGATTTCATGGCAGACCTGGACTTTTCCCGATACCTGTTGAAGCCTCTCGATCATCAGGAGTTGCTCGACTGTCTGGGGGAATTGCTCCAGCTTGAATGGCAGGTTACTTCCACAGAGACATCGGAACGGGATGCCGCCCCATACCTGACTAACCTTCCCGGACCTGACTTTTTCTTAAAACTTCGCCTATTTGTCGAGAGTGGTCAAATCACCGAAATTATGGAGTTAGCTGACTCCCTCCGCCAGAACGCCCCCCAATACCATCTCTTTGCAGAACATCTCTACACTGCGGCGCGAAATATTGACATCGATGCGTTACACGAAATCACTGAAGGGCAAAAAGTTTAGTAGTTGCAGAGTTCTCTGAGAATCGTAACAAACTCATCTGGCATCATTCCAAACTCATTTTAGTTGTTGCTCAACAAACCTGCGCTTGATCTGACGGGCGGTATCATGCCCGGTCAAAATATGTACAAACAAAAACTGCCGGATTATAACGTAAAAAAATAACAATACAATCGTGAAAGCTTTAGATTGCTGAAGACGGAGGTCATTCCATGATTCGGAGACCAGCTACCGTTTTCATCCGGAATACGAAACGGATCTTGATCTGCTTCTGTCGATTCATATTGATATAATGTTCTGCCAACCGTTTCTATTGACGATGAAATATTAATATTGTATCTTTAAGTATAATTTTAGTATTTTTCTATACAATTAGTTGTACTTAAAAGCACAATACATGGAATACCGACTCGATAAATATAAATTACTGGAGATTTTGGAACAGTGGCACCATTTTTTACGGAAGAAGGTTCACCTCATTGCTTGCGGAGGCACCGCTCTGACACTGTGGGATGCCAAACCTTCCACGAAAGATGTCGATTTCATGGTGCCCAACGTGGCCGAGCATAAATACCTGATCAAGGTTCTACAAGACCTGAATTACGAACCGGTAACGGCTTACGGATGGCTACGAAAAGGTGATGTTTTCAGATTTGATCTTTTCCCGGGGAAAAGAATCCATACCACCGAACTTCTGGAATCCCCACTGGAACAGGGGCGGCATCACCTACTGAAAGAGTATTCACGGCTGTATATCGGAATACTCAACATGGGGTTTTTCGAGCAATGTCGGGCCGGCAAAGAGGGGTAAAAAGAGGGTCGGTTTTGTTCGTAATATTCTGTATTGGCTGGTGGTAGGTGGTAGGTGGAGTGGAAACGGCAGGAGAGAGGAGGGGAGGGCGGAGTCAACGCCGTTTCTTTGTAATCCACGTTAAAATTGTGGACGCGAGGGTGTCCTTTTTAAGTGGCTTTGTAAGATAGTCGTCCATACCAGCACTCAGGCAACTCTCTCGGTCATTGTCAAGCACATTGGCAGTCACTGCAATAATTGGTACCTCATGGTTGAGTACGTGGGATGAGGTGTCGCGGATTATCTTTGTTGCATCAAGTCCATCCATTATCGGCATAAGACAGTCCATCAAGACAAGGTCGTAATTTCGCTTTTCAAGAGCCACAACTGCAGCGGCACCGTTTTCGACTATGTCCGTCTTGTAGCCAAGTTTGGTGAGCAGGTTAATGACCACTTTCTGGTTTATGATATTATCCTCGGCATACAGGACTTGGATTTCGTGGCCCTCCACCGGCGTGGTGTCAGCAACCCCACCAGACCGGATATCACTTGTGGTCATGATCGGGGCATCTACTTCCGGCACTCCGAGCGTCATAGTGAACCAAAACGAGGAGCCGGTACCAACGTCGCTTTTCACGCCGATATCACCACCACACAGATGGACAATCTGTTTGCTGATGGCCAACCCCATTCCGGTCCCTTCGTAGCGCCGTGTCATGGAGCCGTCCCCTTGCGTGAAAGGCTCGAATATTTTGATGTGGTGCTCCTTTGGTATGCCGATCCCGCTGTCCGCAACGTCGAAATGAAGTAAGATCACCCCCTGATGGTAGGAAATAACGCGCACGGCAAAGTGGATTTTCCCCTTATCCGTGAATTTGATTGCATTGCTAAGCAGGTTTGCCACGACCTGGCAGAGGCGTTTTGGGTCACCATTTAGGCGAGAGGGAATCTCAGGGGAAATAGAATCAAGGAGGATGAGCCCCTTTTCTTCGGCAATTATCCTGTGTAAGGGAATGGCATTAGAGAGTACATCCCTTATATCGAAATCAACATTCGAAATGCTGAAACTGAATTTCTGGATATCCGCATAGTCGAAGATGTCATTGATAACATCAAGCAAGTGGTCGCCGCTTTTTCGGGCAATTTCAGTAAATTCAAGCTGCTCGCCAGTCAGGACGGTATCTTGAAGTACCTGAAGCATGCCAAGAACACCGTTCAGAGGCGTACGCATTTCGTGGCTTATGGTGGCAAGGAATTCTGATTTCGCCTTACTGCCAGCCTCTGCAAGTTCTTTTGCGGTAATGAGAGCCTTCTCCATTTCCTTACGCCGGGTTATATCTTCTTTTATTGCAACATAGTGGGTTGTTACTCCCTGGTCGTTGCGAATAGGGGATATCTTGGCATGTTCATTGAGGAGTGTCCCATCTTTTCGAACGTTGATGAACTCACCTTCCCAACTGTTTCCGGCTGTGATAGTTGACCACACGTCTACAAATGTCTCTCTTGGGGTGAACTCGGATTTGAGTACCCTTGGGTTTTTACCGATGAGCTCTGCGGATGAATAACCAGTTAACTCGGTGGTGTAGGGATTGACGTATTCGATTATTCCCATACTGTTCGCGATTACCACACTAACGGGACTCTGTTCGATGGCCCGTGATAGTTTGAGTAACTCCAGCTCATGAGCCTTACGTGCTGAGATGTCGATATTGGCAATAATTACATAGTTATTCCCATTCGCTACAAACGGTGTGACTTTGCACGAAAACCAAAACTGATCCCCGTTGGGACAACAGAAATAATCCGTTGTGAACTCGGTAAGTGTTCCATCAAGTACAGAGCGTATCTCTTGGGATAACTCGTCAGTGCTCGGTGAACTTACTTCAGAGGCAGCAGAGCAACCGGAAAAATAGGTTTTCCCGGCACAGTGCTTCAGTTGGCAGTCTCCATGCTCGCGGGAAAATCTATCCCATTGCAGATTGGTTCTGACAATAGATCCATTCTGATTAAGTACGCATATCTGTACGGCAAGTCCGTCAAGAGTACTTGCAGCCTCGGTGGCCATCCGGAGCTTCTCGTTAAGCGATTGTGCTTCCGCTTCCGCCCGTTTTCGTACGCTGATATCACGAATTATGCCTATAGCATGCCATTCTGTGCCGTGCTGATGGGACGAAAGAGACAATTCGATGGGGATCCCCTGTCCATCTTTCCGTAAAGCCGACAGCTCGACAGTCTTGTTTACGGCATTTCCCTGTCCGGTTTCCATGAAACGGGGGAAGGCTGCCTGATGGTCAGCGTGATAGCGGGGTGGGGCTAATAAATTGTGAAGGTTTTCCCCTATAACTTCCTGAGGAGTGTAACCAAAGATGGTCGTTGCTGCGGGATTCCAGAATAGGATGTTTCCTTTGGAATCCATCGTGAGGATCGCATCGGATGCCGAATTTGTTATGGATACAAGTTTCTCTTCAGACTCCTTCCGAATGGTCACATCCCTGATGTTCCACTGAAACATCTGTTTTCCGTGTAAACGGAACGTACTGCCGGAAATCTCTGCCCAGAATAGTCCCCTGGACGGGCTTTGGAGTAGTAACTCACGAGGTGTATCACCGCCAGCCATTACATGGTCAACGTGTTCACGGTAACTGTTGAGAGTTGAGGTGCCATCCGGCTGGTGTTCCGGCATTAATGCTTTCACTGAGAGCCCACACATCTGCTGTTTCTTATACCCAATCATCTTTTCAGCCGCTTTGTTGCAGTCCGTGATCACATCGTCTTCCATACGAAAGTGGGCATCAGCGGAGAGCTGAAACATTTGTCGCAGCCCCTCTTCACTCTGCTCAAGTTCCCTCTCGACGCGCACATGGTGAGCACACGATAACAGGCTTTCTAATAATGCGTTTATGCGGAAAGGTTTGACAAGATACTTGTCAACATTCGCATTGATGGCACTCATCAGATAGTCGACACTTTCAAACGCGGTCAACAGAATAATCGGGACGGACCTGCTTGTTTTTCGGATCTCCTTGACCATTGAGAGCCCGTCCATGACAGGCATCATGATGTCGCTGATAATCATGTCGGGAGAATGCTTTTGGAATACCTCTAGCCCTTCACGTCCATTACGTGCCGTCAGCAGTGTCGCGCAATAGCGGGAGAGTAATTGAACAGTCACTCCGAAGATGTTGTCATCGTCTTCAATATAGAGGATTGTGAGAGTTTTAAGGAACTCCAGATCAGCATTCATGGGACTCCTCCGCTGACTAGGGTAACAACTCTTGTTGGATGCGGTTTGTCGTTATTAGGTTTAATCGGTAAAACGCCGGTGAGGAAGCGTCCGCCACGAGATCGTGTGGTGCTGAAAAAAGTGTTATTAAGGCCCTGAAATCGCGCCAGGATCGATAATGGCGGTTGTGCGGGGGGGGGGGGGGGGAGAGCTT
>CAIRBT010000147.1 GCA_903876875.1 uncultured Geobacteraceae bacterium | reverse complement strand
TCCCGGTCATGTACCCCCAGACGTGAGAACTTTCGTGCCGGATCGGCAAGGTCATAATGGGAGAAACTGATGCCCGGATTAACGCGGAGACCAATGTTCATCCCCTGAACAACATCGGTGAATTGCCGTAACTGTGATACGGAATTAAAGATGACTTTGTCGGCAAAGGTGGCAATCTCGGTGATCTCTTCACGGGAATAGACCACACTGTAGGCATGCACCTCTTTACCGAATTTTTCACTACCGAGCCGCGCCTCAAAAAGGGAACTGCTGGTGGTTCCATCCATGTACTTCGCCATGAGATCAAACACGCACCAGGTGGAAAAACATTTGAGGGCAAGCACGAACTTCGCACCGCTCTGTTCTTTGATATCCCTGATGATTTCAAGGTTGTTTTGCAAGCGTGTCTCATCAATAAGGTAGTACGGTGTGGGTATTTTATTCATCAAGGTACCATTCTCTCTTTAATCATTGGGTCACAAAGACGATGGCACTCTCAAATGCCTTCTCGAACAGATCTTTCTTTGAGTTTCCACCAAAGACCTCTACTGAGATATCCTCTGATGAGTCAAGCTGGATCGCCAAGGTTGTGCCCTCATAGTGACACGCAACAGATTGCACCAGGGCACTCCTGCGGCGATCAAGGCCATCGGCAAGTCGCAAAATCCCACCCAGACGGGCAACCGTTATCTGGTCTTTATCTTTGAGTGACTGATATGTTTCATGTTTTTTCTTGGGGAGTGATTTTCGATGATAACGGGCTATCTGGGCAATCAGTTCCCGCTCCCGTGGCGAAAAACTGAATAACTCAGCATGGCGAATCAGATGGTAAGAATGTTTGTGATGACTGCCGTAGCTGATAAAATAGCCACAGTCGTGGAGAATTGCAGCGGCTTCAAGCAGCTTTTTTTCAGACGCTTTCATCTTGAACGACTGAGCCAGGGAGTCAAAAATGGTCAGAGCAAGTGAGGCCACGTGGGTGGAATGCTGCTCATCAACATGGCACGAGGCGGCAAACTCAAGAACCGAGTCTCGCCAGGTCGGTGGCTTGCTCCCGGTGGTCAAGCCAAGCTTTTTAATTGCCCGAATGAGTAAACCCTCCCGGATGCCACGTTCGTTCACCAGTACCCGGTTGGCGTTGAAATAACGCATCAACTCATCCATGACAACCACGCCTGCCACAATAATGTCCGCCCTATCCTGATTGAGTCCCGCTATGGTGCGGCGCCCTTTTAAATCTTTGTTACAGAGCATTGACTGAAGATGGACAATTTCAGCGTGAAGTATTTCAGAACCATGAATTGACACGAAGTTTTCCTGCCGTATCTGCATGGCCATACAACCAAGAGCCGTAACAGTCCCCCCCGAACCGATCAGCGTATCAGCAGAAAATTTTTGATGCGAGAGCATTCGTTTGAGACGTTCGCGGATATGACGTTGAAGTTTTATCAGTTCATGCTCCGTTACCGGGTCACCAGTTAAAAAACGCTCCGTCATAACCACGGCACCAAGCTCAAGAGAGTAAAATTCTTCCACATGGTTTCCGCAGGCCAGTACAATTTCCACACTGCCACCACCGATATCGACCATGGCATACCGTTTGCCATTCATATCGAAATTTGCCAGAGCAGAGGCAGAAGCCAGTTCGGCTTCCTCTTCACCGGAAATTATCCTGATTTCATGGCCAAGTTCATATGATAGCACCTCAATCAACTCACGGCCATTTGATGCCGTTCTCACGGCACTGGTGGCAACGGCTTCAACCATTTCCACATTAAAACCAACAATCAGCTTCTGGAACCGCTGTATGGCAGTTACCGCACGGTTTGCTGCTTCCACACTGATTACCCCGGTGGCAGCGAGGCGTTCCCCGAGGCGTACTGTGGCTTTTTCATCATCAAGAATCTTGTATTTACCCTCTTTGGTAACGTCTGCGATAATGCAGCGAATGGAGTTGGTGCCTATGTCAATTGCGGCGATGCGCGGGTTTTTCATAAAAGATACCTCATATCAAAAAAGTATAAGCAAGCGGTTTTTGCTCAATCAGGTTAGCAAGTAGTGTGAGCAGGTGCTGCTCTTCCTCGCGAAGCATCACTTTCTGGTGTGCCCGTTCAGTCGGCAGCATTTTCAAGTCCAGGATAAGGGATTCAAAGTCGGTAATCATGGTAAGCTTCACCAAGAGCAGCTGATATTCTGTCAGCTGCATGATGATTTTCGAGTAGTCACGTTCGAGAATCGGCGCAATAATTTCGAAAAAAAAGTGCCATTTTTTGATGGCAGTGCACAATGCTTGCCGTGAAGGGCGATTTATCGGAAGGCATACACCGGAAAGATTCTGATGTATCGGCAGAAACATGCGGATGGAATTATCAGAAAAATAGGCAAGCAGAGAAATGCTGCTCCGTTTAATAATGGAAGCCTCGTTGATACCCCCTATCATTTTGCGGACTTCTCGGTCAAAATGATTGTGATAAAACCGCTTTAATGCTTTCGTGCATGCTTCCACTTCAAAAGCATGCAGCTCCGTTATTCTTCGACAAACGGGGCCGGTTAACGGTTCCTTACTTTCAAAGAACGCGGCGGCCTCATCATACGTACGTAGTTTGCCCAGTGCACTTGTCAGTTTACGGATATTTTGCCGCAGTTCTGTTTTGCAATCCTGGGGAATTAACGGATAAAACAGTTCGAGGGCTGCTCTGAAACGGTAGAGAGCATGACTCAGTTCGTGCACAACCGTGGGAGTCGTACAATTCATTGCCTCCCGTTTTAAGCGGAGCAGTTCGTTCCAATACAGCAAAAAAACACTCTTGGAGCGTTCAAGAATCGTGGGGGAATCGGGCCACAATCGCATCGGTATCGTGGTCATTTTCTCAACCTTTATCAGAACAGTGCCATTCAACCGGCAACTGTTCATCTCGCCGGGTTGCCCCTGCACAACGCATTACTGACAAAATCATAGTTTTACTCCTGCCATTAAAATCAGTTTCTCTCCTTGTATCATACCAATGTTACAAACATATGAAGGGTGTGTAAGGATTATGCAACACTTTGGGCCGATGCAGATTTTATTGCTACCCGGTCACGGTGCCATGTAAAATTAACCGTATCTTTAAGTAGTTGTCATATGGTTGACATATTGTTGTGCTATAGCAATCGGGTGAAAACAATATTTCAACACAGAGGAGACCTGAAATGAAACAAGGACGCACCGTTGATTTAGTCGGATGTAAATGCTACCGTCCAGGAGATCCTGAGTTTGAATCACTGGCCAGACTTGTCACGCCACTTCATAAGATCAGGACGGAATTAATTGGCAAACAGACATTGTATTATGAAGATAAAACTGATTACGGCTGGAAACGGCATGAGAGTGTTAATGATTTAACCGTCACTTTTTAAACCGGTATTCTTCCGCTGCCATGCAGGGCACTCCTCTGGTGCCATCTCGGTTGAATATGCAGTTACGCTCCATGATAGCCTCGAAGGCTGGCAATCATCGAAGAATCCTGGGTTGGATCGATATGCGGAATTTTACTCTGCCCTCCCAATTTACCCCGTTCACTTTGTGACCAGCGATAAATGCCATCTTCCGGAACCAACAGTACATCTGGAGTGTTGATACGCCCCTGTTTCCGAAATGTCGCATAATCTGCATTCAGCTCACAGAGAGTCGTATCAAGAATACCCACGGCCTGTTCGCTCGTCAGCGTCGTATCCTTGACCGCCAATACCCACTGATGCTGCCTTCCGAGAATATTGGCACCTACCATAAATTCCCGCACATTCCATGAAGGAGCATTGTTCAGGTTGGCAATGGCCTGTTCAACCTCCCCCTGGGTAACCTTCTCTTCCAATTTATCCAGGAACCGGTCACGACCGGTGAATTCAATAAAATGGGGGGATGTGGAGATAAAGCGGATGGTATCCCCTATATGATAGCGCCACAAGCCGGAGCAGGTGTTGAGAATGACGGCATACCGCTGACTTGCTTCAACCCGTTCCAGCGGGACCGTATCGGCATAGGGAGGCGGTTTCCCCTCTTCATCAAGGTCTTCAAAGCGAACAAACTCAAAAAATACACCATAAAAAGGGGTCAGGCGCATGTACTTTTCGCCCGGACGCTGATACGCCATAAAGGCTTCTGATGAAGGAAGTAACTCAAGGAATTGGGGTTCTGCACCGGCAAAGAGTGCTTCAAATTCGTTCCGATAAGGGAGAATGCTGGTGCCTCCATGAATAATCAGCTCAAGGTTTGGTAACAACTCTTGAAGTGGCTTGCCACCAAGCTCAACACATTTTTTCAAGAGTAGCAGTATCCAGGGGGGAACGCCGGAAATGACCCGAATATTTTTGTCCGAGAGTAGCAACTGTGCCATTGCCGGCAATTTTTCCTCCCAGGGGAGGGAAGAGATAGACGCATTCGGTTCAATAAAAAAGTTCAGATACCAGGGGCGGAAGCGGAGAGTCAGGGCACTCATGTCCCCGGACCATACCCCTCGCTTGACCTGTGTCAGTTTGGTGGAACCGGACATGTACAGTATTTTGCCCCTGGCTATCTGTGACTGCGGATGGGCGGCCAGATAGCAGGCGATCATATCCAGGGCGGCCCGTTTATTCTCTGCAAACATTTCAGAAGAAAAGGGGATAAACTTGGTAGGAGCCGTGGTCCCCGATGTTTCACAAAATAATTTTGTGACACCCGGCCAGGTGACATTATCAAGTAACGGTGCCGAATGGCCGTTAGCTGTCAGTGGCTGATGACTACTGAAGTAGTCCACCATGAAGTCCCGGTAGGAACGTATCGGTATCTGGCTTTTGAAATAGCTATATGCCACGGTAAAGGGGATGTCCTGCAACCGGGAAAATAGATTATCCCTGCCAAATTGCGTTGAGGCAGCGGTCTTGATCAAGGTTTTAAAGATTTCCCGTTGTGACACAAGCGGATCCTTGCGATCTATTTGACCAGCGCGCTTGCTGGCCAAGGAGCGAAGGATGCCTTGCAGTAGTACTGATTCTTGAATTCGAGTAATAAGTGCCATCTAAACAGCCAATTGGAGACGCGGGTACAGGAGTCGTTCGTACCAGCGTTCAAGTAACCCATTGTATGCTTCATGGTGAAAGATGAGGGACGCATGGGCAACTCCGTCATCGGCTCTGTGGGATTTGACCGTTTTCACCTTGCAGGTGGGGAACAACCTGGTGAAGAGAGCTTCATTACTAAACAGCTCCAGCGTGGGGGAGGTCGGCACCAGAATATCCGCCTCCAGTTCAGCAAGCAGTGCCAGTACCGGCCCTGAAAAATGTGTTCGGGTGAACGACGGCATGGTGAAATTTCTCAACGCCGTTACCCGTTCAAACCCTCCCCGCGCAGTGGTTAACTCGATTACATCATTGATACGTTTACGGATGGCGAGATGCCGCACACTCAAGGGACGATTCTCGGCCCCTGCATTGAAAAGTGCCTGAAAACAGCGGCGCGAACGATCTATCTGTTTGGTTATATCAGTATCATTGGTGGGGTCTGCGGCAACGATCTTTTTGAGATTGCTTTCCAGAATACGCACACCATCCCGTTTCATTTCTGGCGGTCTGATCAGGTCATTGGTTGTCAGGACCGGGCTTACCAGAACGATGCCCCGGATGCAGCCATGAATCCGCTCGGTAGCGAGGCTCAAAAAATCTGACAGGAGGCCACAGCCAAAGCTGACCCCCATTATTATCGGCTTCTGACCTTTTTCGACGAGGCATTCAATTAAATCGGCAAGTTGGGCGTTAAACATTTTTTGACTGAAGCCATGACGGGAGTAATTCACATAATAGATGGAACCATGCTGGCGGAGCAATTCCCGCTGGAATTCTACTGTTTCTGTCGCATCGGGTACAAAACCGCCAAGGACTATGGTTGGAACGTTCCCGGCACCTTTTTCTCTGAATATCTGGCAACGAGAACGATGAGCATCATTATGTTCAGAAAGTTCTATAAATTCACGACATCGGGATTTCGGTTTAAAGCGTTTAAACGAGATACCCCTTACGAGCCCTACTGCTGTAGTCACCGCAGTTACCACCGGTAGGCTGTCTTTTACGGTTTTCAGTTTCATCGCCTTCTTGATCATAGCCCCTCCCGAGATTGTTTGGAGAAACTATAACATCATCACGTTACATACATATTTCGAATGTGTAAAAGTTGTGAAAAGATAAGCATTTGATGGGGGGAGCATCGGGATGATCGGCAGTTACAGTGACACCAGGAGGAGATCGAAACGTTAATGGTTCTGTCCAGTACGCAACCACTTGTCCAATACGCTCGTAACCGTCTCTTTGTTCACCGGTTTTGACACATAATCATCCATGCCTGCCCGCAAACAATTTTCACGATCTTCATTCATTGCGTTGGCGGTCATGGCCACAATAGGTACCTGATGGTTTAATACGTTAGAACCAGTATTGCGGATCATCGCGGTCGCTTCATACCCGTCCATTTCGGGCATCTGACAGTCCATCAGTACCAGATCATAGTTGAATATTTCCAAAACACGCACCGCTTCAAGCCCGTTTGCCACAACATCAACGTTATAACCAAGGTTATTGAGCGTTTTTTGAGCGACCTTTTGATTTATTATATTGTCCTCGGCCAAAAGAATTCGAAAGGTGGATCTATCATTCTTTCCCCGTGAATCATCTGATGACAAATATGAAGTTTTCGTAGTGCCCTGTAACTTCCCAAGTGCAGAGGCAATACAATCGTGTAACTTGCCCTGCCGTATCGGTTTGCTCAAATAACCATCTAAACCAATTTCCTCCGTTAAAGCCTTGTCTCCAGAATGGCCGAAATCAGACATCATTATCATTTTTGTAGAAGATAATAGAGAACTCGCCTTAATGTGACGACCTAATTCAAAACCATCTCCGTAAGGCATTTTCATATTAATCAAAATGGTGTGAAAGGGGATTCCTGAACTGGCTGCCTGTAGGAGATTACTCAGCGCACTTTCAGAGTCTGCAACTGCTGTTGCGCAGCACCCCCAACAATCAAGCAAATCTAACAGTTGTGAACGGCATGTATTGTTATCATCGACAACCAGAACTCTGACGCCCAGAATGTCATTACTATGCCAACTGTTCTTATAACTAAGACTATGTGCATGTTCCGGCTTCTCAAGACATATGGTGAAATGAAATGTAGAACCGGCACCATATTCACTGGTTACCCCGATGTCCCCCCCCATCAGTTCCGTTAACTGTTTACATATACTCAACCCGAGTCCCGTACCACCATATTTACGCGTAGTAGAACTTTCTGCCTGGGTAAAGGGGGCAAAGACAGCTTCAAGTCGATCCGCCGGAATACCTATGCCCGTATCCCTGACTTCAAACAGAACAGTAGCTGAGGTAGAAGTGTCACATACAAGTGTGGCGCTTAGTGCTATTTCGCCGGTACGTGTAAATTTTATGGCATTGCCGACAAGATTAGTTATAATTTGTCTGATTCTTCCTGAATCACCTTGCAAGTGGGACGGAATTTCCGGATCGACGATGCAAATAAGCTCCAAATTCTTCTCAGTTGCACGCATGGAAAGTAGCTCGGCGGTATCTTCCATCATTGTACGAATATCCAGATCAAGCAGTTCTAACTCAAGCTTTCCCGCCTCAATTTTTGAAAAATCTAGAATGTCGTTTATGAGTTCCAGAAGATTCTCTCCACTCTTACGGATTGTATTAGCAAACTCGTGCTGTTCCGGGGTGAGTTCAGTATCAAATAACAGACTGGTCATGCCAATAACACCGTTCATAGGTGTGCGAATCTCGTGGCTCATCGATGACAGAAAGGTACTTTTTGCTCG
>CAIRBT010000146.1 GCA_903876875.1 uncultured Geobacteraceae bacterium | reverse complement strand
GACATCCTCAAGGAGTACATGGCACGGGGAACCTACATCTATCCCCCCCAGGAATCCATGCGGATCATCACCGACATTTTTGCCTACTGCAAGGACAACGTCCCCAAGTGGAATACCATCTCCATCTCCGGCTACCATATCCGTGAGGCCGGTTCCAGCGCGGTACAGGAAGTTGCCTTCACCCTGGCCGACGGTATCGCCTATGTGGATGCGGCCATCAAGGCCGGTCTGGCCGTGGATGAGTTTGCTCCCCGTCTGGCCTTCTTCTTCAATGCCCACAACAACCTGTTTGAAGAGGTGGCCAAATTCCGCGCCGCTCGCCGTATCTGGGGCAAGATCATGAAAGAGCGTTTCGGTGCCAAGGATCCCAAATCCCAGATGCTCCGCTTCCACACCCAGACCGCCGGCTGTACTCTGACGGCCCAGCAGCCGGACAACAACATCATGCGGGTGACCATTCAGGCCCTGTCCGCCGTGCTGGGGGGAACTCAATCACTCCATACCAACTCCCGTGACGAGGCTCTGGCCCTGCCGACGGAAGATTCTGTCCGCATCGCCCTCCGCACCCAGCAGGTGATCGCCTATGAATCGGGTGCGGCCGACAGCATCGATCCGCTGGCCGGTTCGTTCCTGGTGGAGTCATTGACCGATCAGATCGAGGCGGCAGCCCTTGAATACATCGACAAAATCGACAAGCTGGGGGGAGCTGTCGAAGCTATCTCCCGTGGCTTCCAGCAGAAGGAAATTCAGGATTCCGCCTACGCCTATCAGAAATCAATCGAGAAAAACGAGCTGATCATCGTCGGCGTCAACAAGTTCCCGGTCAAGGAAGCCCCCCCCACCGGCCTGCTCAAGGTCAAGGAAGAGGTGGAGATTTCCCAGAAACTGTCACTGGCCGAAGTTAAGGCAGGGCGGGACAATGCAGCGGTGGCCGCCGCACTGGCACAACTGGAAGTTGTCGCCCGCAGCAACGAAAACCTGATGCCCCACATTCTGGCGGCGGTAAAAACCTATGCAACATTGGGGGAAATTGCCGACGTGTTCCGGGTCGTATTTGGCAAACATACAGAAACAGTGGTATTGTAACCCCTCTACCCCCCCTTTTATAAAGGGGGGAACTGATTTTTCCTGATGATTGAACGTAGAGACGCAAAATGTTGCGTCTCTACAAATGCCACCTGTATAGTTACAAAAGAAGATCAAAAAGCCTCTCACGTTGTAAAAGGGGGGGATTGAATCCTTAATCTACTATGAACATTACGAACAGAAAGGTCACACCCATGCTCACAAAAATAAACCACATTGGCATTGCCGTTACCTCGTTGGAAGAAACCCTGCCGTTTTACCGGGATAATCTTCGCATGGTCTGTGTTGGCACCGAAGAGGTTGCCGAACAGAAAGTACGGGTTGCCATGCTGCAGATCGGCGAATCTTTGATAGAGTTGCTGGAGCCCACCTCACCGGATAGCCCGGTGGCAAAATTTATCGAAAAAAACGGTGCCGGTATCCATCACATCGCCTATGAAGTGGCCGATGTTGAGGCTGCCATCGCTACGCTCAAGGCTGACGGTGCCCGTATGATCGACGAAGTGCCACGCAATGGTGCCCATGGCACACGTATCGCTTTTATCCACCCCAAAAGCAGTCGGGGTGTGCTGACCGAGCTTTGTCAGTTAGGTCATTAAAATTGTATTTATCTAATATTGTTGACGGTCATTGGCACTTATTCTTTGTATACAGCCGGTTAGCTGTTTAATGTGAATTTTTCTGTTGACAATTGTTTTATTTGTTGTATATTTTAACCATTCAAATAGAACGGAGTTTGTAGAAATTAATCTTGTAAGATTGGTAACTGATTGAAAAAACTTAAATTCGGCGTTGCTGGCAGTGAAAAACAGGAGCGAGGCAGAGTATGAAAGTTTCAGAAACAAGATATGCTGTAAATAATGATCGACCTTTATTCAACCTTCGACTGTCCGGTGTGTCACCGGTCGCCTGAAGGTTGTTGCGTTTAAAAAGCTTGTATCCACCTGGTACTGAATTGATGGAAGGGAGCCAAATAACAAAGAAAGGTGGTGAGTGCCGGCATCATTTAAACTGAAAGCACTATTTATCCGCAGTAGTACGAGCAACTATCATACAAAAAATGGGAGGAACACACATGAGCATCAAGAAAACAGTAGCAATTTTGGCAGCAGCAGGCGCACTTACCGCAGTAGCACTTCCGGCACTGGCTGACGTAACTCCTTACGCTTCAGTACGCGTGGGGACATTCTGGGATACCCACACAGCAGGTTATGCTGCAAATGTATCCGCACCAGACAGCACCACAGACTTCGTTCTGGGTCTCAATGGTACCAGCCGTTTTGGTGCAACTTTTTCTAACGGTAACCTTGCTGGTAAGGTAGAACTTGGTATTGGTGCTTTTAACGTTAAGACCGACTCTGCTTCCTACGGTAACGGTGGTGCTACTGAAGTCTATACACGTGAAGCGTACGGTACTTACAAGTTTGACTTCGGTACTCTGTTAGTTGGTCAGACCTACACACCTTACACTGTAGCTGCTGCACAGGTAACCTACGATGATAACGTCGGTAACGGTTTTGGCTCACTCTACGATGGTCGTCAACCACAAGTTAAATTGACCCTTAATAATGGCCTCTATGTAGCAGCAATCCGTAACGGTGGTGCTGCTGCCAACGCTAACGCAGGTGATACATCAGCTGCGAATAGTGCTGCTGAAACTCTCCTGCCTAAAGTTGCTGTCGGCTATGAAGGAAAAGCTGGAGCATTGGCTTTCGGTGTTGGTGTCGCCGGTCAGACATTCGTTACTTCTCCGAGCAATGTAGTTGCTAACAAGGTTGCCGTTAATTCACTGCTTGGCTACGCACATGGTACCTATACAGATGGCCTCGCAACTCTTGCTTTTAACCTTGGTGTTGGCCAGAATGCGGCTGATTTCGGCTTGTCCGGTGTATCAAGTGCATCAACTGCAACAGCTTTCAACAAGGCAACTTTCACGGGAAGCAGTGTTAATGACGTAACTCAGTATTCTGCGTTCGTTCAGGGAACCTACCAGGTTGCTCCTTCTGTTAAAACAAATGTTGGCGTTGGATATGTCGTAGAAACAGCTAAAGCATTTGTAAAAGACGATAACAGAATAGCTGCATTTGTTAACGCTCCGATTACGCTGGCTAAAAATGTAACGATTGTTCCTGAGATCGCTTACATTGATCTGCTTGATCAGACTGACGGAAGCAAGGGATTCAAAGACGTAGTTTACGGTGCAAAATGGCAGTTTGATTTCTAAGAACTTCATGAATAGCAATGTCACACCAAAAACCCCGGGTTCGCCCGGGGTTTTTTTATTAGCACATGCGTCACGAAGGAGAAATTATGAGAATTAAAATCACGAGTATGTCGGTGCTACTCCTCGTCATGGTCTGTACAGCCGCCTGGGCAGCACCCATACCAACGTATGTTGCCGAATTTTCGGTCAGCGGAGCCAGTCTGTCTAATGAGATGAAATCGAGTATACAGACGCTGCTCCTGTCACGACTAGCCAGTGATACCATTACCACCCAGTCAAAACCGGAAGGTGCCGTCATCACGGTGTCCGGCAGTTATCTGCTGAGCGGGAATATTTTCAGTCTGGACGCTACGGTTAAAAACAGGGACGGTGCCGTTGTGACCAGAGCATTTGCCCAGGGGAAAAGCCCGGATGACCTGGTTCCGGCGGTTGCTACGCTGGCCAAGTCGCTGTTGGAAGGAATTGATAAAGGAGTGGTGCAACAGAAACTAACGCCCTCCGTCAGTGAGCCTTCGGATATTGTCACGTCGATAAAAGTGGCACCAGCTGCGTCTGCCATGACGGTTCTTCGGCTTGATGGTACGTTGAATGCCATTGCCAGGGGACGGACGTTTGCTGACGGTGAACGGGAACTCTTTCTGTCCGGTGATCATACGCTGCGCTATTATCGTCAGGGCGGAGCGTTGAAGCTGTTGGCTGAAATCCCCTATAAAATACATGAGAAAATTCTCTCGGTTGAGACGGCAGATTTGGATGGTGATACAATTCCGGAACTCTATGTGACTATTATTGACGGTGAAAAGCTGGTTTCCCAGGTTTGGAAAGTAGGGGGTACTTCGTTGACGAAGGTTGCCGGGCCGTTACCCTACTATTTCAGAACAATAACCGGTGTGAATGGCTCAAAGAAGTTATACGCCCAAGAGATTTCCGGAACGAACGACTTTGCCGGAGATGTTGCCGAAGTATCGCTGGCAGGTAACAGATATGTATTGAGTAACCCTGTCACCTTACCGAAAACGGGAAATATATTTAATTTCACGCTGCTTTCCGGAGCAAAGGGAGATACATACCCGCTTGTTTTTACACAAAATGGTTATCTGAAAGTATACAATCCTTCCGGTGATGAAATCTTTAAGAGTGGTGAGGAATTCGGTGGTAGTGAGAATGGTTTCAAACGGTATGAACGTGCCGGTGAAACACTCTATCGCCAGGTGTATCTTGAACAGAGAGTGGTAACCAAAGCCAACGGCGAACTGATTATTCCGCAAAACAGCGGCTCCTGGTTTATGCTCGGCAAACACAGCTACGCGAAGAACGTATTATACTGCTTCACCTGGGATGGTGCCGGTCTGGTGGAAAAGTGGCATACAAACATCAGTGATTACTATCTTGCTGACTTTGCCTATGATGAAACCGCCCACGAGTTGATTGCCCTTGAGGTAGTCGGCAAAGAAGAAGGGGTCTTTTCAAAGGGCTCAAGCAGGCTGGTCATCAGAAAGGTCAAATAGCCGCTTACAGCAACCAATCTACAATTTTGGTACACCGGCGGGAGCGATCCCGCCTTTTTTTATGTGGGCTTTTCTTTGACGATTGAACCGGGGTGTGGTACATTCACAGCTCGTTGAACCGACAAAAGCAATTGCACGCGAAGATTGCGAAGTAAAATCAGATACATTACATCTAAAACGTTACGACCGGTTCTGCTGAATCATAGGTAGATGTAATACTACGATTTTCTTCGCGAACTTGGTGTCTTCGCGTGAGTAAATGCCTTTTTTGGGTTGCGAATTGTTCTCTCTAACGTTAAAAAAGCGAAGTACCCATAATGCCAACCACAAAAATTATCTGTATTGCCAACCAAAAGGGGGGGGTGGGGAAAACCACCACTGCCGTTAATCTGGCGGCGTCTCTGGCTGCCACGGAACGACCGACCCTGCTGGTGGATATCGATCCCCAGGGGAATGCCTCCAGCGGCGTGGGCATCGACAAGGGGGCATTGCGCCGTTCGGTGTATGACCTCATCATTAATGATGGCGATCCTCAGGAGATGATTGTGGATACGGGACAACCCTTTCTCCACGTTATCCCGGCTAATTCCGACCTGACCGGAGCTGAACTTGAACTGGCAACCATGACCGGTCGGGAACAGAAACTAAAGTACAAACTAGCATCACTGGCAGAGCAGTACCGCTATATCATTCTTGACTGTCCCCCCTCTCTCAATCTGCTGACAATCAATGCCATGACGGCGGCCGACTCGGTGCTGATACCGCTCCAGTGTGAATTTTACGCCATGGAGGGGCTTTCCCAGATACTCCAGACCATCCGCTTGATTCAGAAAAACCTTAATCCGCTGCTGAAAATAGAGGGGATTTTGCTGACCATGTTCGATGCGCGGAGCAATCTGGCCAAGGAGGTCGCCACCGAAATACGGGGGCACTTTGCCGGCCAGGTGTTTGAGACCGTCATACCACGCAATATCCGTCTTGCCGAGGCACCAAGCCATGGCAAGCCGGTGATTTATTATGATATAACCTCCCGTGGTGCCGTCAGCTACCTGCAGTTGGCCCGGGAAATTATCCAGAGGGAGAAGGTTGATGGCTAAAATAGGCGGCCTGGGCAAGGGGATGGCTGCGTTACTGCAGGTTACCGACACGGTTGATGAATCGAAAAACTATTTCATCTGCCCCATTGAAAAAATACGCCCCAATAAAAATCAGCCCCGTAAGCATTTTGCCCCGGAAAAACTGGAAGAGCTGGCCGCTTCCATTCGGGTGCAGGGGATCATCCAGCCGTTGGTGGTTACCAGATGTGATGGCTATTATGAAATAATTGCCGGAGAACGACGCTGGCGGGCCTCGCAGAAAGCCGGTCTCCATGAGCTGCCGGTGGTCATCCGTGAGGCGTCTTCCGCAACGGTCATGGAACTGGCCTTGATAGAAAATATCCAACGCCAGGATTTGAACGCCATTGAAGAGGCACAAGCCTACCGCTCTCTGGTGGAAACCTTTGGTATTTCCCAGGAGGACGTGGCACGCCGGGTGGGAAAAAGCCGCACGGCGGTTACCAATGCCCTGCGCCTGCTGAAGCTGCCCGATGCCATCCAGCAGGATATTGTGGAAGAACGACTCACCATGGGGCATGCCCGTGCCCTGGTCTCTTTGGAAAGTGGAGAACTGACGGAACGGGCTCGCCACGAAATACTCAACCGGCAGCTGAGCGTGCGGGCCACTGAAGAGCTGATTCGCAAGCTGAAGATTAATCCTGTCATCAAGCCGGCAAAGCGGCCCCAGCAGCCGGATTTGCTGCTAACCTCCCTTGAAGAGCAACTGCAGAAGCGCTTTCAGTCACGGGTAACTATCCGAACGGCAGGCACAAAGGGGGGGGGGAGGCTGGAAATTCATTTCAGTGATTCCGATGAACTTACCCGTATAATCGATCTGCTGGACGAATGAAGAAGGAAATAAAATGGCCAGGTCTGAGCAATTGTCTTGACAGCAACGCTCAATATATGATAGCTAACCTCTGTTTAAACCCGTATCTGGGACACAGTATACAACTCAGCATACCTGCAAGGGGTAGGTCGTGATTGAATTAAACTTATCATTCGTAATCCAGCTGATCAACTTCGGCATCCTCGTTCTCGTTCTCAACGTGTTCCTCTACAAGCCCATTCGTAAGGTGCTTGCAGATCGCAAACAGGTGATTGATTCCGCCCGTGAAAAGGCTGTGTCGGTTGATGTTGAGGTCCAGAGCAAAATGGCTCAGTATGAAGCCCGTCTCCATGCCGCCAAGGCAGAGGCTGGCACACGTCGTGCCGACGCACTGAAACAGGCACAGGCTGAAGAAACGGCCGTTCTTGAAAAAGCCCGGGCCCAGGCAACTGAGTCTCTTTTGACGATACGTCAAAAAGTTGCCAAAGAAGCCGGTGATGCCCGCGAACTGTTGAAGAAGCAGGCAGAGGTTCTGTCCGGTGATATCTGCGAGAAAATCCTCGGGAGGAACCTGTAAGATGCAAATGGTATCCGATCGCACCAAGAAGATAATAATCACCCTGGCGTATGTTTCCGCACTCCTGCTCATTGCAGCGGTCGGCTATGCCAACGAAGGTGGTGAAGCTGCCCACCATGCCGACCACGCTGCGGGTCAGATGAAGGATTTCGGCTGGCGAGTGCTTAACTTTGCTGTGCTGGTGGCAATCATTGTCTGGGCACTGAAAAAAGCCGACGTTAAGGGGTCACTTGCCGCTCGTCAGGCAGACATTGCCAAAAGTCTGAAAGATGCCGAGGCAGGGCGCGATGCAGCCGAAGCAAAACTTCGTGAATATGGCGTCAAACTTGACCAGGCGTCCAAAGAAATTGATGAGCTGCATGCTGCCATCGTTCGTGAAGGGGAGCAGGAAAAGAACCGCATCATTGCCGAAGCCAACATCGCAGCCCAGAAAATTGTGGCACAGGCCGCTTTATCAGCTGAGCAGGAAACGGTGAAAGCACGCAATGAACTGCGGGCCGAAGCGGCAAAGCTGGCGGTTGAAATTGCCACCGGAAAATTATCCGGTGCTGTTCAAAAAGCTGACCATGACCGATTTGTCGGTGAATATCTTGACAAGGTGGTACAGATCCAGTGATCAATAACGCACTTGCGAAACGCTACGCCAAGGCACTTGTCCAGCTCGGTTCCGAGCAGGGATTCATCGACAGTTTCCGTGTCGAGTTGGCTAACATTAATAACATTTTTTCTGCCAATGGCGAGCTGCGCGCTGCCTTTGCTGACCCGGCACTGACACTTGCTCAGAAAAAAGCCATCATGGGTGAACTGGTCGCTAAAGCTGCCTGTTCCGAACTGGTTGGCAATTTTCTCCTGTTGTTGGTCGATAAAAACCGTGTGGCATTTCTTGGGCAGATTGTACAGACCTATGAGAAGCTGGCCGATGAGTTTTCCGGTGTTATCCGCCCGGTTATAACCACCGCATTTCCGCTGGACGATGCACAGGTGGCCTCAATTCAGAGTGCTCTTGAGAAAAAAACCGGCAAAAAAATCATACCGCAGCTTGTTGTTGATAAGAAGTTACTGGGGGGTGTTGTGACCCAGATTGGCGATATTGCATACGATAACAGTGTCAGAACTCAGCTTAATCAGATTAAAGATATATTACAGAAGGGGTAGGAGCATCCATGGAAATCAGAGCCGAAGAGATCAGCGAGATCATTAAAAAACAGATCAAAGAGTATGGCAAAGAGGTTGAAGTG
>CAIRBT010000145.1 GCA_903876875.1 uncultured Geobacteraceae bacterium | reverse complement strand
GGAGCGATGAAGAAATGAGTGACGAACGCTTAGATATTCTGGAAGCAGCGGTTGCCGAACCCGTGGCAGAGCAAGGTGCGGTGCGGATCAAACACATCAAGCTGTCGAACTATAGATTTTTCCACGGAGATTTTGAGCTTCTTGTTGATGGGGCAAATATCCTTATCTATGGGGAAAACGGCAGCGGCAAAAGTAGCATCTACCGGGCACTTGAATATCTCACCAGCAAACAGTTTGGCCGTATTGCCGACGAAAAAAATATTTTTTGTAATGATGCTGTTCCACAGATTGAGTTCGGGTTCAATAATGGTAAAGAGCTGATCGTAGACCCTGACCTGACAGAGTTGCCAGCAGGCTTTGACTTCATCAAGGGATTGTCGGTCTTTGTCCCGATGCTGGATTACAAGAAACTGCTCAAAGTTCATTTCACTACAGTTGCCGGGGCTGGCAACATCAATGTCTATGACATGCTGCGGGAAATATTCCGAGACTTTCCGCACAAGGAGAGCGGAACGCTTTCTGAAATAAAGAATTTCATGGTCTATATAAAGGAACTGGAAGAACTGGTTAATGGCCCTCTTCTTGGCGAGATCAATAAACTCATAGGGTTTTTCGATGCTGATTTCAGGATTGAACGCTTTGTCTTTGCTATGGAATCCGCCACCGATGGCCGACCGGATCAGACGGTAAAGATCGAGATTGATTTCAAAGACAATGTCATTGACAACTATTATGCCTTCCTCAATGAAGCCCGCTTGACCTCCTTGGCGGTTTCTTTCTATTTCGCGGCTATCAAGGCTATGCTTGGCACACTCAAAGAAGACTGCTTGAAAATTCTGGTTCTTGACGATCTACTCATCAGCCTCGATATGAGTAACCGGATGAAGCTTCTTGATGTGCTGAAAGCCGAGTTCAGTGAATTCCAGATTTTCTTGTTTACCCATGATAAGGAGCTGTTTGAAATCTACAAGAACAAGATGACGTGGGAGAAGTATGAGTTTTATGTGGATGATGAGGCGGCAATACCGACGGCAAAGGTCATAAAAAGCACCTCTGAAATTGATCGGGCAAAAAAGTATTACCGGGAGAAGGAATACGACAGTTGCGCCCTGCAACTCCGCAAAGGCTGTGAAAATTTTCTAAAGTCATACCTCTCCCCGAAAGATCGACTAAACAAAAAAGGTGAAGAGCTTGACCTCTCAGGTATGCTTGGAAGAGCAAAGTCGATAAGCGCCGGTGATCTGAAAGACCTGTTGGAAAAAATAGATACTGACCGCACCTTCATTCTCAATCGTTTGTGCCATGATGATTGTCGGGGCGTGTTCTCTGAAGAGCTAAAGGATGCTATTCGCGGTCTGGAAACTTTGAAGGGGCTTCTGAAATAAGTAGGTCTGTGTTGAGGCCGCTATTCCTAACCCACAATTAATTATTGCTCTGAGGTTCTTGCAAAAAGATAGTCATCCCCGAACGCCTCTATCGGGGAACCGGCTTTTCCAGTCATTTTGAAACTGGATTCCCGATCAGCAACGCTTCGGGAATGACAGTTCTGGGACTTTTGCAAGAGTCTCACTATATCAGCACCTTCTCGTTGGTAACAACCCAACAGCCCTAAAACTTGACATTTCAGCATAATATCTGTAGTTTCGTACAGTTATAATGAAAATTCTGGAGAGTGCATGCCATGGAATACAAAGACACCCTGAATCTGCCCCAAACCGATTTTGCCATGAAGGCGAACCTGAACCAGCGGGAACCGGAAATGCTGGCTAAATGGGAGCAGACCGGACTGTACGCCAAATTGGAGGAGAGTGGCAAAGAGAAACCGCTCTACGTCCTCCATGACGGCCCCCCCTACGCCAACGGCCATATCCATATCGGCCATGCCCTGAACAAGACCCTCAAGGATATTGTCCTGAAGATCAAGCGGATGGAAGGGTTTCACGCCCCCTACGTACCGGGGTGGGATTGCCACGGCCTCCCCATCGAGTTACAGGTGGAAAAAAATCTCGGTTCCCGCAAAAACCAGATCAGCAAACTGGAAATGCGCCGCGAATGCCGAACCTATGCCAAAAAATACGTCGATATCCAGAAGGAAGAGTTCAAACGTCTCGGCATTCTGGGGGAGTGGGAAAACCCCTATCTCACCATGAATTACGAGTACGAAGGGATCACCGCGGGCGAACTGGCTCGTTTTGCACACAACGGCGGGCTCTACCGGGGACGCAAACCGGTTCACTGGTGTTCCTCCTGCGTCACCGCCCTGGCAGAGGCTGAAGTGGAATACGCCGACCACACCTCCCCCTCCATCTTCGTCCGTTTCCGCCTTGCGGATGATATTTCCACTGAACTGCCACAGTTGGCCGGCAAGGATGTGTCGGTGGTGATCTGGACCACCACCCCCTGGACGATTCCGGCCAACCTGGCCGTCGCCCTCCACCCCGAATATGATTACGTGGCCGTTGAGACCGAAAAAGGGGTACTGATCGTCGCCGAAGGGCTCAAGGATTCCTTCCTCGCCTCCGTCGGCCTGACCGGTGAGGTGCGTGCCACCTTCACCGCCGGCATACTGGAGCGGAAACGGTGCAAGCACCCCTTTTATGAGCGGGATTCAATCATACTGTTGGGTGACCATGTCACTCTGGAAGCGGGCACCGGCTGTGTTCACACCGCCCCCGGCCATGGCCAGGAAGACTACGAACTGGCACTGAAGGAAGGGTTGGAAATCTATAATCCGGTTGACAACCATGGCAAATATCTGTCCACCGTTGAGTTTTTTGCCGGGCAGCAGGTGTTTGCCGCCAACCAGAGCGTCATCGACAAACTGATCGAGGTTGACGCCCTGCTGAAAACCGAGAAAATCAGCCACTCCTACCCCCACTGCTGGCGCTGCAAAAAACCGATCATCTTCCGCGCCACCGAGCAGTGGTTCATCGCCCTGGACAAAAACGATCTGCGGGCCAAGGCCCTGGCCGAGATCGAAAAGGTCTCCTGGATCCCGAAATGGGGGAAGGAGCGGATCTACGGCATGATCGAGAACCGCCCCGACTGGTGCATCTCCCGCCAGCGCAACTGGGGAGTGCCGATCACCACCTTCTACTGCAAGGGTTGCGGCGAGGTAATGGCCGACAGCCGGGTCATGCACCATGTCGCCGATCTTTTCGAGAAAGAGGGATCGGACATCTGGTACGACCGGGAAGCGGAAGCGCTACTGCCGCCGGGAACAGCCTGCCCGTCCTGCGGCAAGAGTGATTTCGATAAGGAGATGGACATCCTCGACGTCTGGTTCGACTCGGGAGTTTCACACGCCGCAGTCATGGAGCACCGTCCCGAGCTCGGCTCACCGGCCGACATGTATCTGGAAGGGAGCGACCAGCATCGCGGCTGGTTCCACTCTTCGCTCCTGGCCTCTGTCGGCACACGGGGTAAG
>CAIRBT010000144.1 GCA_903876875.1 uncultured Geobacteraceae bacterium | reverse complement strand
CTCATTCCCTTGGCAACAAACCGCAAGGCAACTTTCAATTCTCCTTCCAATAAACCTTTTTCGATGCCTATCCCAATGCCCTCTTCCCTGCCTTCTTCCCTTCCCTTTTTCTCCGCCAATTCCACGGAGCCCTTCTGAAGCATGATGAAGTCCCTACGTTTCCATTGCGCTTCTTGTTCTTCAAGGGTAAGACCGGCTTCGTTTGCTACGGCAAAAGCATGCGACAGTTCGGGTACCATGGAGAGGGTTTCAGGAATATATTCCAGACTAGCGGCGTTTTTAATAAAAAATACCCATTTGTCGATTATGTTATTCAATTCATTTTCAGTTTTAGTGAATTTAGGCAGTTCAATAAATATCAGCTCTATATCGCCATTGTATTCAACAAGGTAGTTTTTTTCTGTAAGGCAGAAGCAGCTTTTGAATTCGGAAATTTCGGAAAACATGACAAAATCGGTTAAGGTAATCGCGATAACCGGATTGAGAAGGTGACAACGATCACCACGAACCAGCTGGGTGGAGTAGGATTTGGCGGCGTTATAGAGTATGCGCTGTTCCATCCCCTGGACGTTAAGTATCTGCATCTCAATGATAACGGTTGCTCCGTTCGAGAGCTTTGCTTTGACATCGACGTAGGTATCCTTCATACCTTTGATAAGCGGGATTTGATACGGGTCCACGATGGTAAGGTCTTCTATGGTTTCACCTTCAGGAAAGAGCACCAGAGAGTTAAGAAAGCTGATAAGAATGTCCTTGGAGCCTTCGCTGCCAAATACTTTTTTGAAAGCAAAGTCCGTTTTTACATCGAGAAATTTCATGATTCCGCCCCTTCAAGTCGGTCTGCCCACCAGGTCTCATCACGTTTCATCGCCACTCATCCCGCCCAATAGGGATAATTCGGGACACTCCCCGTTTATTTTACAGGGTCGCCCCGCCTTTTGGCTTTCAACGGTTGGTGAAGCTGAAATTCCAACGTATCTATGAATTTTTCTGAACCGAATGGCCGCCCGGTACGGGTTGCCAGGCGTATTGCCCTGTCTATCTCTTCATCCTCAGTCATGACAAACTCTGCATAGGCACTCTGTTTCTGTGCATTGAGCCATGAAGGTGTGGTGAGTAAATGATTGTACGCCCCGGTTATATGGGCATTGGCACTGGACCAACGGAACTCTCCTTATCTCTCCACCATCCCTGCTTGCTGGGGATTGCGCTCAATATAACGTGCCGCCGCCCAGAGATAGCTGTCGTTTCTACCACACATGAGAAAAAGCGGTTCTGCCATATTCGACCGGATTGGTTTAATTTACGGTTAAGGTATTGAGTGTACAACTGATTCGTCAAACCGATCCCCCGTGCGAGGGATGATTCCGTCTCCGGTACGACAAGCAAATGTACGTGGTTGTCCATTCAAGCAGTAAGCCCAGATCTGAAAATGGTATTTTCTGGAATAGAGTGCCAGTAACTTCAGATAAGTATGGTGATCTTCGTCGTCAAAGAAAACGGTAGCTCGATTATTGCCACGCTGTGTGATGTGGTGTGGGTAGTCGGTCGCTATGATGCGGGCAATTCTTGGCATGGAGTGAATGGTAATGCGAAAAGAGAAAACAATCAACTCAAATAAACGGGAAGTGTCCCTCTTTATTCTCTTTATTCACCCGGCGCAGCATCAAATTGCAGTTACGTTTTTTTTGCGAGGCTCACGAGACCTTTCCTGCCTCAAGTGCCTGTGCAGTATGATAACTTACCTGTGCGTCCTGATATCGACCCAGTGCCTGGAGAACCACCGCCCGGTTATGCCAACTCTGTGAAAACTGTGGATTCAGCTCAACTGCCCGGTCAAAACAGACCAGTGCCGCCCCGGCATCACCGAGATTCTGTGCGATGACCCCAAGGGAAAAGGCAGCCACCACGTCACGGGGGTTATCTGTCAGCAATTGCTGGAAAAGCCCGGCTGCCTGCTGGAGCTGCCCCCCCGCTTGCAGGGCAAGAGCCTGCTGGAGGAGCTGTTCCGGAGAAAGTGGTGTGGCATTGTGCTGCGGGGCTGTCTCAAGGGGTGCTTCTCCGGCTGAAGCGACCGCAAAAGATGCCGGTTGCTTGCCGCTTCGTTGCCGCTCCACCATCGTCATAAATATCGACTCAAGGTCACGGCAAAAGCGTTGTGTGTCGAAGAGCGGAAACCTGCTCCGATTCCCCATGAGTTTATCCCGGAGAGCGGTTAAAAGGGGGCGATCCTGGGCCAGCCGTATGGCCAGCTCCTCATACTCTTGCAACGATGCGGTTATCAACTCCGGCATGCCTATGGCATGCAGCAGGCTCCCGGCCACCCTGCCCGGAAAGGCACTCCCGGTACAGGTCAGCACCGGCAGGCCGACATAAAGTGCATCACTGGCAGTGGTGTGGGCGTTATAGGGGGTGGTATCGAGGAAGAGGTCGGCCAGTTGGTAGCGGGCCAGGTGATCCTCCAATTTCGGGACACGGGTGGCAAAGAACAGGCGTCCCGGGTCTACTCCACGCCGTGCAGACTCTTTTAGCAGGTTTGCTTCGGCGAAGCTGTTGAGCTTCATGAGCCAGAGCACACTGCCGGGGGTGGCTTTGAGGATGTTCATCCAGATGTCAAAGATCTGTGGCGTAATTTTGTAACTGTGATTGAAAGAGCAGAAAACAAAACCGGTTGGGGGCAAGCCGTATTGTTCCCTGGTTGGATGCTCGGCGGCGATGGCCAGGGAGTCATTGGTCGGTAAGTAGGCGTGGGGGAGATAGGCCACCTTTTCCGTATAATACTGCTGCTCGGTTTCGGGGATCACCCAGCGGTCAGCGATTATGTAATCCATATAGTCAAGCCCGGTGGTGCCGGGGTAACCGAGAAAGTTGACCTGAATTGGCACCGGTCGTTGGGCAAAGATGTCAGGGCGCGAACCGGCGGTGTAACCGGCCAGATCGATGGCGATATCGACCTCAAGGTTATTGAGAAGTTGGGCAATATCCCGGGAACTTTTAGTGCGTACGTCGATAAACTGGTCAAAACTTGCCATGAGTCGCTGCCGCTGGGGGCTCATGTCGGGGCTGCCCAGTGAGAGGGCGATGGTTTCAAAGCGGGTTCTGTCATGCTTCTCAAAGACACCGGCCATCAGTTGGGCAACCGGATGCTCCTGCAAATCCGGGGAAACATAGGCGATACGAATCTTTTTATGGTTATAGCGTTTTCCCCGCCACAACGGTTCCTGACGGGGAAACTGATGCTCTCCAAACATCCGCGCACCTTGGAGATGGTCAGAGAGGGAACTGGAAATGGTTAAAAGTTCCCGTGCGCCGCAGACCCGTTTTCCGGCGGCGATGCCGGCTGAAATTTCAGCAATCAGGGTATCGAGGTTATCCCACAGGCAGATGGATTGCTGAACATCGCAGAGAAAGCCGGGTACATACTTGAAATGGGGATCGATCTGTAACAGTTGCTGATAGTTCACCAACGCCTCGTCAAACCGCTTCAGTTCGTTGAGCATGATTCCACGGTTACTGAGGGCCGTTGTGTTGTTCGGGGCAAAGGCGAGGAGCCGTTCATAGTTTTCAAGAGCATCAAGACGACGCCCCATTTCCCGGAGGATGACCCCCCGATTGACAAACGGAGCGGCTTCAGTCGGATCAAGGGCAATGGAGCGATCATAACTGACGAGTGCCTCATCGAGCCGCTTCAGTGCCTGCATGACAAAGCCCCGGTTATACCAGGAGAGGGCAAAGTCCGGTTTAACCGCGATGACCCTGTCAATATATTCAAGTGCCTGTTCCGGCTTGCCCAGTTTCAGGGTAATAACACCGAGTGAAAAGAGGGCAACAAAGTCCCGTGGTTTACTTTTAATGATCTGCTTGAAAAGCGGTTCGGCTCCGGCAAAGTTGCCTTCTTCTTGCAGTTTGAGCGCGGTGTGCAGTTTTTTATCAGACACAGGGTATGAACCTCATGGGAGAGCGTTGGTTATACTGTTTCAATTATGTAGATTACACAGATTCACCTGGATTAATCAAGTGAATCATCATTAAGAGCCGCTGTGCCCTCGGTTAATGGAATCTTTTTTTAGCTTCACGATTAGCTCACGAAAGGGCCGGAGGTAAAATCAAAGGCGGTCACCCACATGGGGGTGACCCTACGCAAAACACTTTTCTTCTGCAAGACGAGAACATTGGCTGCTTTTCTGATTGCCCGTTTTTCCTCCGCGCTCATTACCTCATGCCAAGACAGCTCCCTGCAGCCGTGCCTGTGCAAAAACCGGATCCAGTGCCTCGGCCTGTCGGTAGCTGTCCAGCGCCTCCTGGTGCCGCTGCAGCCGTTGCAACACGACACCCCGGTTAAACCATGTCTGCGGAAAATGTGGATTCAGATGGGCGGCACGGTCAAAATAGTGCAAGGCAGCTGCCGGGTCACCATCGTTGAGGGTGAGAACTCCCAGGGAGTAGAGAGCGACCAGATCGTCCGGATTATTTTCAAGTATCTGGCGAAAGAGCCGGGCAGCCTGCTGTACGTCCCCCTGTTGCTGGAGTGCCAGAGCGTGTTGTTGCGCCAGCTCCGGAGAAAAATCTGCCTGCCGTGCTGACGATTCCTGTGATGTAACAGTAAATGGTTCGGGGGGGGTGCCCTGCTGCTGTCGCTGCCACATTTCAGTGTACGCAGCTTCCAGATGGTGGCAGTAGCGAGCCGTGTCGAAGAGGGATGAAGATGTGCGATTGCGGCTCAAGGCGTCTTTGATCTGCTGGAGCTTTTCATGATTGCGGGCTAATTCTATGGCCATGTGCTGATAGTCCTGCAGTGAACCGGCAACCAGTTCGGGCAGGCCGATGGTACGGAGTAGACTGCCGGCAACCCTGCCGGGGAAGGCTGTGCCCTGGCAGGTCAGCACCGGCAGGCCAACGCTGAGGGCGTCACTGGCGGTGGTGTGGGCATTGTAGGGGGTGGTGTCAAGAAAGAGATCCGCCAGCGTATAGCGAGCCAGATGATCCTCAATACGGGGTATACGGGTGGCAAAAATAAGCCGTGCGGGGTCTATACCGCGTTGCACCGCCTCTTTCTGCAAGTTATCTTCGGCAAATCTGTTGAGCTTCATGAGCCAGAGCACACTTCCCGGTGTGGCGGCAAGAATATTCATCCAGATGTCAAAAATCTGTGGCGTGATTTTATAGCTGTGATTGAACGAGCAATAGATAAAACCGCTTTCCGGTAATCCATACTGTTCACGGGTCGGGGTCAACCCGGTCACCGTAACGGCGGCATTGGTCGGCAGGTAGCTGTCTGGAAGGTACACCACCTGTTCATCAAAATACTGCCGATCCTCTTCAGGAATTACCCACCGGTCAGCGATAATGTAATCCATGTACTCCACCCCCATGGTACCGGGAAAACCGAGGTAGTTGACCTGGATCGGAGCGGGGCGATGGGCGAATATTTCCGAGCGGGACCGGGCGGTGTAACCGGCAAGATCGACGGCTATATCGATCTCCATTGCACGGATCAATTCGGAAATTTCCAGGGCACTTTTGTACTGCACTTCAATGAACTGGTCAAAGGAGGCGGCGATACGCTTGCGTACCTGGTTATTGTTATCAAAGCCGAGGGAGAGGGCAGTGATTTCAAACCGGGAACGATCGTGTCGGTCGATGATACCCATTAAAAGGTGAGTAACCGGATGTTCCTGTAGGTCTGGTGAAATATAGGCTATTCTGATTTTGTCATGGTGGTATTGTTCTCCCTGCCAGAGCAATGGCTGCCGCTGGTATTGGGTCCCACACATGCGGGCAACCTTGTGGTTGGCCGGTGTGGAGTCGGAGATGGCCAGCAGTTCCAGCGCACCACAGACCCGTTTTCCTTCGGAGATTTTTTCCATGAGGGTCTCTATCCCCCCGGCCAGATGCTCCCACTGACAGGCCATCTGCATGGCATTACAATAGGCACCCTGCCCGTAATCAAAATCCGGATCAAGATCAAGGAGCTGTTTAAAGGTGGGAATCGCGCGATCATAGAGCTTGGTGTCCCGGAACATGAGCCCTTTATTATTAAGAATTTTCCGGTTCGTCGGATCAAAGGCGAGCACCTTGTCGTACATTTCCAGTGCATCAAGGTTACGTCCCATATCCTGCAGTATGGTGCCACTGTTGATCAGCGAATCAATATTTGTAGTATCGAGAGTAAAAGCGCGGTTGTAACTTACCAGTGCTTCATCATTTCTCTTTAATTCCTGAAGTACAAAGCCCCGATTATACCATGCCAGGGCAAAGGCCGGCTTCACCGCAATGGCTCGGTCAATATAGTCCAGTGCCGTGAATGGGTCACCCTTTCCCAGCACAATGACACCCAATGAAAAGAGGGAGATAAAGTCTTTTGGCTTGGTGGCAAGAATTTTCCGGAACAGGTCTTCCGCGGCAGGAACATTCCCTTCTTCTTGTAGTTTAAGGGCTTTTTGTAATTTTTTTTCAATCAAGGGTGGGATTCTCCTTAGGGACTCCAGCTTCTCTGAGTATGCATGGCCGGAGAATTATACATCCCTGCATCCTCTGTGTCATCAAAACATTACGTAGTAATTTGCATCAAACCCCAGGCAAAGCCAAGTATTTATGATAAACGATATTTACTATTCAGTGTTTTACGACCAGTCGCCATTGGCTCTTTTTATGATTATCCGTTTTTCCTTCGCATCTCCGCGTCTTCGCGTGAATAACCGCCGCTGGTTGGCATTAGACACGGCCATACCACCTACAACCAGGTCACCCTGCGCAACATCGGATTTCATTGACGTTTTCTCTGCGTCCCTCCGCATGTATGTGCGGTTGCGACCTTTATGGTTTGCTTTTAAAATCGCGGACTTTTCGTGAGGCTCATTTTTCTGCCTTGCGATTACTTCACAAAAAAAACCGCCCATCCTTTGACAAGGATGGGCGGCGTGGGTGGTGCTGCTGTCAACTACCAGCGTACTACATGTTGTAGCCGGATTCTGAATGCTGTGTCTGGTCAAGACCCATGATTTCGTCTTCTTTTTCAACACGGAGACCAATTGTTTTGTCAAGGATGAAGGCGAGGATAAATGTCACGATGAAGGCATAGGCACCGGCAGCAACTACGGCGATCAGCTGAATCATCATCTGTTTGCCATTGCCTGCGATAAGACCGGTGGCACCTACCGTGGCAAACACACCGGTAATGAGGGCACCAAACGTTCCGCCAACACCATGTACGCCAAAGGCATCCAGAGAATCGTCATATTTGAATTTGGCTTTCAGCATGATGCCACCGTAACAGACAATACCAGCGGCCAGACCCATCAGCAGGGCGGCACCCGGCTGTACGAAACCGGCAGCGGGGGTGATAACAACGAGGCCAGCAACAACACCGGAACCAAAACCAAGGGCACTCGGCTTACCGGCATGGAGCCATTCCGCAAACATCCAGGAAAGTCCGCCAGCTGCCGGAGCAATCGTCGTGGTGGCAAAGGCCAGTCCGGCAAGACCACCGGCAGCGTCAGAGATGTTCGGACCAACGATGGCGGAACCGGCATTGAAACCAAACCAGCCGAACCAGAGGAGACCAACACCCAAAAGGGTCAACGGCAGATTGTGGGGAGCCATCCGCTCATGGGGGAAGCCATGACGTTTGCCAAGGAATTTGAGGAATGCGAGTGCCGAAATACCGGATGAAAGGTGAACCACCGTACCACCGGCAAAGTCCAGAGCACCTTTTTTGAACAACCAGCCGTCTGACATCCAGACCCAGTGTGCCAGCGGATCATAGACAAGAGTTGTCCAGAGCAGCACAAAGACGCAGTAGGCGGAGAATTTAACACGTTCTGCCATGGCACCGGAGATAAGGGCTACGGTGATGATGGCGAACATGGCCTGGTACATGGCAAAGACCAACTCAGGAATGGCACCCGGCTCTTTGGTGTAGTTTTGGAACAGTGCCCACTCTACGGTGCCGCTGGCGGCATCCTTCATGATAATCAGGCCGTTCAGCATCACTTTGCTGAAGTCACCGATCAAACCCATATGCCCCACATCCGGTCCAAAGGAGAGGGAGTAACCAACTACTGCCCACTGAACACCGACAATGCCCATGGCAACGAAGGAGTGCATGAAGGTGGAGAGTACGTTTTTCTGCCGAACCATACCACCATAAAAGAGAGCCAGACCGGGAATCATCACAAGAACCAGCGCCGAAGAAACCAGCATCCAGGCGGTGTCACCGGTGTTCAGTACCGGCTTCACATCGGGAAGGGCTGGCGGGGCAGCAGGGGCAGCAGCATCGGCAGGCTTGGCTGCTTCAGCCGGTTTTGCTGCGTCAGCAGGCTTAGCGGCATCGGCTGCCGGTGCGGCTGCTGTAGCGGCAGCGGGGGCTGCCTCTTTCTTTTCTTCTGCCATTGCGGCGATGGGAACCAGACCGGCCAGGACTACGAGCATTATTGTAGCAAGATAGAGTTTAAGTTTCATGGTGTTCCTCCTGAGTTAGTGTAATTATCGGCCTATCAGATTGCGTCGGTGCCGTTTTCACCGGTTCTGATCCTGACCGCTTCTTCAAGGGAGATAATAAAAATCTTGCCATCGCCGATTCTTCCTGTCTTGGCACTGGTTTGTATCGTCTCAACTACCTTGCTGACCAGTTCATCACTTACCGCTATTTCCATCTTGATTTTCGGAATAAAATCGACCACATATTCTGCACCACGGTACAGTTCTGTGTGACCTTTCTGACGACCGAAGCCTTTTACTTCACTGACGGTGATCCCTTCGATACCGATGGCGTTGAGGGCATCTTTTACTTCATCAAGCTTGAACGGTTTTATGATTGCTTCGATAAGTTTCATGGTGTTCCTCCTTATACTCGTCTATGGGTAAACCCCCTAAAAAGTCGGGGACGGAAGGCACCCCGTCCGTCCCCGCATTGCAGGGAGGAACAGCTAGGGAAGATTAATGGAAAGCTGTGTCGTAAAGGCTGTTTTTCCACCGGTTGCCTTTTCGTTATAGAAAGTGACGCCGCTCAAAAGGGTAATCTGTTTTGAAAAGGCCCAGGAACCACCAACACTGAACTCACCATCACCATTGTTACCACTCATGTAATCGACGCCTACCCAGAGCTTGTCAGATACTTCAGAAATCGTGCGATCCCAAGAAGCGATGACACCGGTGTTGTCTCCGTCTTTTGAAGCATTGACCAGTACTGCCTTATCACCAATGTAACCACCGACTGAGAAACGTCCCGCTTTACCGAAGGTCTTGGCTACCAGACCATAATAGATATTTTGAGCATTGGTACCTGAATTGATTGCATCGGTTGTGATGTTCCCCAGGTTGTAGCCACCGATTGCAAAGGCAGGAAGTCCGACAAACAGAGCATCTTCTGTCGTTGCCAGCTTAACGTTATAGGTCATTGGCTGTTTAGTAGCAACGCCGGTCGTACCATAATCTGCCCCAACTTCGAGCTTGATTTTTTCATAGGGGAGCAAGCCGGTTACCACACCGATATCATAGAGGTTGGGACCAGCATCACTGTCTGTGGAGAAACGCACATTGTTGCTGACGTTTATGGTTACTTCTTTCAGGCTTTTGGCATCGACTGAAGGGATATTGATCTGGCCGGTAGGGCCGGCATATGCTGAACCGGATGCTATTGCTACTACTGCTGCTGCCACTGCCATTAATTTAACTCGTTTCATTGTCTTCTCCTTTTCATCATTGATTTTGAACGGTGATCAGATGAAAACGCCGTTGGTTTCATCGCTGCACGTTCCGTTGAAGTTTCATTTCTTTCAGCAGGGAGCGTGCCAACTTTTACATTTATTATTTTTCAGGTAGTTACGGATCTGTTTCTCATTATCGCACCTTCATTACCGTCTGTGAAGGCCAACTTGTGATTAATATTTAGGCAGCAATGCCCTAAAAATGTTGCCGCACTCTGTTTCAGTAAAAGCAATTGACGGGATTCAATGATATCAGGTAGGTTCATGGAGCAGTACATTCGAGAGAGAGCGAGGAAAACCATGATTAATGCAGGTAATACGAGTGATGTCCCCAATTTTGGCAAAAAAGTTGTTTCTCTGGGCGGCAGGGAAATACTGCTGGTACACATTAAAGAGACCTTTTATGCGGTAGAAAACGAATGCCCCCATCAGGGGTGCCCCATGACGGCAGCGGTCGTCAAGGAGGGCACCATCTCCTGCCCTCGCCATGGCTATCGTTTCAGCCTGGTGGACGGCACCTGCCGTGAACATCCGGAGTCGGTGCTAACCGTTTTTCCGGTGGTTCTGGAGGGGGAGACTATTCTGGTGGATCTGCCGGAGTAAGGGGGGAAATTCGGGGAGAAAACTTCAGTTATCTGCTCAGTAACTTTCGTACTTTGCCAACCAGCAGCGTGATAACGAGGTAGACGAGGATATAATTGACGGTACTCCATTCATAGAGGTGGGAACCGACTTTGACCTTGTCATAGTAGTCGGCCGTTACTTTGGCACAGATCAGCTCAACGACACAGAGCATGCCAAACAAGGTACTGGTGTACCAGGTGACGGTGCAGAGGCAGAGGATGTACAGGATATCAAGGGATATTTCGCCGGTGATGTAGTCGATATAGCCCAAAATTGATACCACCAGTGTGGTAAGAATCAAGGCCTTTACCAGCTCACTCTGCCGTTTTTTTTCCAGCCGGACAATCATTAATGAAGCCTTTGCTCTGCGATAGTGAATGCAACAGACACTGTCAGCAACAAAATCGTCTGGAACCGGGCGACAGTTCTGTCAGCCCGGTTCCAGACAGTTGCGACTCTACACCAGCATAACCCGATGTTCTCCAAAATTCAACCGCTTAAAAATCCTCATGTTCGGGACGGGGAGGACGGTCGTGGTCGCCCATTTTATGCCGTTCCTTTTCCATGGTGGTCAAAAGTTCCCGCTGTGCCGGTGTCAACAGGGCACGAAACTGCACCCCTGTTTTTGCCCGGTTAACGTTAAGATCGGCCTCAAGGGCTGCCACCCGTGCGGTCGCGGCACGAATAGCCGCTTCATCAACGGCGTCGGCATGCAATAACGTTTGAAGATTTTTGCGTTCCCCATGCAGAGTGTCAAATATCGGCTTGACGATCTCCCGGTTGGCGGTAAAGAGAACCTTGGCTTTGGCTTTCTGATCGTCTGACAGGCCAAGTTTCTTAGCTATTTTCTTGAAATCATGGTGACCCGGCCGTCCTCCTGGCCCTTCATCACATCCCTTCGCTTGTGCTACCGCAATGGTCGCTCCAATACCCATCAGTGCAACGCAACATACCACAACGCCTTTTTTCATCACATTTGTACGGTTTCTCATCATATCGTACCTCCCTTTCAAATTACCTTCCATGGGTTTCACACTACGGTGACAATAAGGAGTAAATATGGAGTGAATGAGGATTTTACGCAATGGGATTGAATCATACTTTCTATTTTTGGGAAACGTACTTACTATGGGCACTATTGTAACAGATATCTCCCTTTTCTGTTTGGATTATAGCCATGAAACTAAATGTCACCCAGCGGGTTTTTGTCGCAATACTTGCTGCCAACGCGCTTATTGTGCTCTGCATGTTCCTCATCATGCAGTGGAGTATGGACCGCGGCTTTCTCCGGTATGTCAATCAAGTGGAGCAAAACCGGATGGAACGGCTGGCCACCCGCCTTGGTCGGGCCTACGAGACGGCGGGGAGCTGGCACTCACTTCTTGATACTCCGGGAGCCATTTCCCGTTGCATCGGAGAGACCGTGATGGAAGACCCCCCCCCGCCACCCCGTGACACAAAGCAGGAGCTGGCACCTCCGGATGGCCACCCCCCCGGTCACCGTTTTTTCCGGATGGAGCGACGAATCGTTATTCTGGATGCAACTCGCACCCTGTTGTACGGCACGAACAATCCGGCTGAAATGAACAATTTCAGGCCAATAACCGGTAATGGCATGCTGATCGGCTACCTGGGGCTGGCACCGAACAAGTTCATTTCCGACACCCATCAAATAAAATTCGTCAAGGATCAGAAAGGGGTGTTCGCTCTCACCGCTTCAGCCATGCTGCTGATTGCGGCACTCATATCTTTTCCCCTGGCACGCCTGCTGGTACGCCCCCTCAAGAAGCTGGCGGCTGCCACGGGACACCTCTCTACCGGGAAATACGATGTGCGGGTTTCCGTTGATTCCGATGACGAGTTCGGACATCTCTCCCGTGACTTCAATGCATTGGCCCACAGTCTTGACAGAAACGAACAATCACGGCGGCAATTTGTAGCCGATATTTCCCACGAACTTCGCACGCCGCTGGCCATTCTGGGGGGTGAAATCGAGGCCATACAGGATGGCATCCAGGAGCTTTCCCTGGAATCGGTCTCTTCGCTTCAGGTGGAGGTGTTTCGCCTGAATAGACTGGTTGATGACCTCTACCAGTTGGCCCTCTCCGATGTGGGTGCCCTGACGTACCGCAAGAGCACCATCAATCTGACAGAACTACTTCAAGAGGCCATTGACAGGGCGTACCCCCAGCTCGCCCAGCACTCCCTTACTCTCACCCACCGGCTCCCCCGCCAGCCTATTATGGCACATGCGGACCCGGAACGACTGACCCAGCTATTCGATAATATTATCGGTAATTCGGGAAAATATACCGATCCAGACGGTATGATCGGAGTGTCCCTTGAATCCCGGGATGGTGCGGCCATCATTGAGATAGCTGATAGCGCACCGGGGGTAAGCAATGAAGAGCGGCACAAGCTTTTTGATCGGCTGTACCGGGTGGAGGGGTCGCGGAACCGCTCCACCGGCGGTGCCGGGCTGGGATTGGCGATTTGCCGCAACATTGTTGAAGCCCACGAAGGGGCCATCGAAGCACTCCATTCGCCATTGGGGGGGGTCCTGATACGGATCACCCTGCCGCATATCCAGGACAGATCATGAGCGAAACAATCCTTATCGTAGAAGATGAACCAAAGCTGGCTCGGCTGCTCGGCAACTATCTGAGCCAGGCCGGATTCGAAACTGATTCCGTTGACAACGGACTTCAGGTACTCCCGCTGGTACGGAGCCGGATGCCCGCACTCATTCTGCTGGATCTGATGTTGCCGGGAAAAAACGGCATCGACATCTGCAAGGAGATCCGGACCTTTTCGCCGGTGCCGATTATTATGATTACGGCACGCATCGAAGAGATCGACCGGCTCTTGGGGCTGGAACTGGGGGCCGATGATTATATCTGCAAACCCTTCAGTCCCCGGGAAGTGGTGGCACGGGTCAGGGCCGTACTCCGGAGGAGCGGCCCCCAGGCCGAATACGTCTCCACCGGAGATTTACAGCTGGATGGGGAGCGATTCAAGGCAACAGTACGGGGACGGGATCTGGAGTTGACGGTGGTCGAGTTTCAGTTGCTCAGCTTCCTCTTCTCCAATCCGGGGCGCATATACAGCAGAAATCAATTGATGGACCGGATCTACCCGGATCAGCGGATCGTCAGCGATCGGACCATCGACAGCCATATCAAAAACATCCGCAAGAAGATTTCGGGAGTGGCACCGGACCGGGAGCTGATCCATTCGGTCTACGGGGCGGGGTATAAATTTGATGCAGAGATAAAATCGTGATATCATTCGCAACCGTTACCATAACCGTGGGATTCTGCCGGTGACGGCAGTTTATTGAACGGCATGGAACGGGACGGCCACCCCGGCTTACCCCTGAATGGGAGGACATACACCATATGAAACAGCACGACGCAAACTTTTCCGCCTCAGATAATGATGGGGCCACAACCAACCATCCCACACGGTGGTGGCTCTGGATAACCGTATGTATAGCGGTTGCTGGGGGCAGTTTTGCCCTCTGGCGTTACTATTCTCCGGCATCGGCTCCAGCTCCCGCCAAGGGGGGCGTCAAGGCGGCAGCCATGCCGACCCCGGTATTTGTGGCTCTGGCCCGCACGGGGGATATGAACATCTACCTGACCGGCCTCGGCTCGGTCTCCCCCCTGAACAACGTTACCGTGCGAAGCCGTGTTGATGGCCAATTGATGGAGGTCCATTACCGCGAGGGGCAGAATGTTATCAAGGGGAGTCTGCTGGCCACCATCGATCCCCGTCCGTTCCAGGTGTTGCTGGGCCAGGCCGAGGGGCAGATGGCCCGGGATCGGGAACAGCTTGAAAATGCCAAAGCTGACCGTGAACGATATCGGTCACTTTTAAAGCAGGATTTTATCCCCCGCCAACAGCTCGACACCCAGGAAGCACTGGTCCGCCAGTATGAGGGGGCGCTCAAGATCGATCAGGGGCAGATAGATGGTGCAAAACTCCAGTTGGCCTACAGTCGGATTACGGCACCGATCAGCGGCCGCATCGGTCTGCGGATGGTCGATCCGGGCAACATGGTTCATGCCACCGACGCCGGGGGGTTGCTGACGATCATCCAGACCCAGCCGATTGCCGTACTCTTTCCGCTCCCGGAAGACAATATCCCGGCGGTGCTGCGCAAGATGAAGGGGGGACAGCTGCCGGTGGAGGCCTTTGACCGGGAGATGAAAGCAAATCTGACTACGGGACAGCTGGTGACCCTGGATAACCAGATCGATCCGGCAACTGGAACGGTAAAGCTGAAAGCGGTCTTTGCCAATCGGGGGATGGAGCTGTTTCCGAACCAGTTTGTCAACGCCCGACTGCTGCTGGAGGTGAAAAAAAATGCCACCATCGTCCCGTCAGCCGCCATCCAGAAATCACCGCAAGGGGCCTATGCCTTTGTGGTAAAGCCGGACAAAACCGTTGCCATGCGGCAGGTCAAGACCGGTCCGGCCCAAGGGGGGGACACTTCCATTACCGAAGGGCTTGAAGTTGGTGAGCTGGTGGTTATTGATGGTGCGGAGCGTTTGAGAGATGGCAGCAAGGTTGAAGTAAAAGAGCGGGAGCAGGGGGGGAAAGCGGGGAAGGACAAACGGGGTGCCCCGCCAGCGGGTAGCAGCACCAACGCGAAACCACGCAGCTGATGCACGTCACACTCCGGTCCAGAAAAGAGAACCCATGAATTTTTCACGTCTTTTCATTCTTCGCCCGGTCGCCACCACCCTGTTGATGGTGGCCATTATCATGGCCGGGGCGGTTGCCTATAAACAGTTGCCGGTGTCGGCACTCCCCCAGGTCGATTACCCCACCATTCAGGTTCGCACCTTTTATCCCGGTGCCAGTTCCGATGTCATGGCGTCATCCATTACCGCCCCCCTGGAGCGGCAGTTCGGCCAGATGCCGGGGCTTACCCAGATGACCTCCACCAGTTCCCACGGTAGTTCGGTGATTACCCTGCAGTTCAGTCTGGAACTGGCACTGGATGTCGCCGAGCAGCAGGTACAGGCGGCCATTAACGCCGGTTTCAACTTTCTTCCCAAGGATCTCCCCAACCCGCCGGTCTACAGCAAGGTCAATCCGGCCGATGCGCCGATCCTGACCCTGGCCCTCTCATCGGACTCTCTGTCACTGCCAAAGGTGGAGGATCTGGCCGATACCCGCTTTGCCCAGAAAATTTCCCAACTGCCGGGGGTCGGCATGGTCAGTATCAGCGGCGGCCAACGCCCGGCGGTGCGCATCCATGCCAATCCGACCGCTCTGGCCTCCTATGGCCTGACCCTGGAAGACCTGCGGAGCGCATTGGTTGCCGCCAACGTCAATCAGGCCAAGGGGAGTTTTGACGGACCCCGCCAGTCGTACATCATCGGTGCCAATGACCAGCTTTTCTCCAGCAAGGAGTATCGTTCCCTGGTCATCGCCTATAAAAACGGTGCTCCCGTACTGCTGAAAGATGTCGCCGAAGCCATTGACGACACAGAAAATGTTAATCAGGCGGCCTGGATGAACGGCACCCCGGCGGTCATCGTCAACATCCAGCGCCAGCCGGGGGCCAACGTCATTGAGGTGGTCAACCGGGTCAACCAGCTGCTCCCCCAGCTCCAGGCCTCACTCCCGGCGGCAGTCAAGGTCACCCCCCTGACCGATCGGACCATCACTATCCGTGAGTCGGTCAAGGATGTGCAGTTTGAGCTGTTGCTGGCCGTGGCCCTGGTGGTACTGGTCATCTTCCTCTTCTTGAGAAACCTCCCTGCCACCACCATCCCCAGTGTTGCCGTGCCACTGTCACTGGTCGGCACCTTCGGCGTCATGTACCTGCTGGATTACAGTCTGAATAACCTCACCCTCATGGCCCTGACCATCTCCACCGGCTTCGTGGTCGATGATGCCATCGTTATGATAGAGAACATCTCCCGCTACGTGGAAGAGGGGGAAACGCCACGGGAAGCGGCCCTCAAGGGGGCCAAACAGATCGGTTTCACCATTCTCTCCCTGACCGTTTCCCTGATCGCCGTGCTGATTCCACTCCTCTTCATGGGGGATGTGGTGGGGCGGCTGTTCCGGGAATTTGCCGTCACCCTGGGGGTGACGATCCTCATTTCGGCGGTGGTCTCCCTCACCCTCACCCCCATGATGTGCGCCCGTATTCTGAAGCATGTTCCCGAAGAGCGTCAGGGGCGTTTTTACCATCTGTCGGGACAATTTTTCGAGCGGATGATCGCCCGCTACGGCCGTTCCCTCCGCTGGGTATTGGGGCATCAATCGGCAACACTGGCCGTGGCCGTCGGCACCCTGGTACTGACCGTACTGCTCTATATCCTGATACCGAAGGGGTTCTTTCCGGTGCAGGACACCGGAGCCATTCAGGGCATTTCCGAGGCGTCACAGGACATCTCCTTCCCGGCCATGGCCGAACGGCAGCAGGCCCTTGGCCGGGTTATTCTGGAAGATCCGGCCGTGGAGAGCATCTCCTCGTTCATCGGCGTTGACGGCACCAACACCACCCTCAACAGCGGCAGAATTCTCATTAATCTGAAACCGCTTCATCAGCGCACCGGTAACGCCACCGATATTATCCGCCGCCTGCAGCCCAAGCTGGCACAGGTGGGGGGAATTACCCTCTTTATGCAGCCGGTTCAGGATTTGACCGTCGACGCACGGGTAAGTCGGACCCAGTATCAATTCACTCTGGAAACTCCCAACTCCGACGAGTTGGCAACCTGGGCCCCCCGTGTGGTGGAAGGGCTACAGCAGCGGAGTGAATTGCGGGATGTCAGCAGCGATCAGCAGAATCGGGGGCTTCAGGTGATGCTCAATTTCGACCGGGCCACCGCCGCCCGTTTCGGCATTACCCCCCAGAATATTGATGACGCCCTCTATGACGCCTACGGTCAGCGGCAGGTTTCCACCATCTTTACCGAACTGAACCAGTATCGGGTCATTCTGGCGGTCAAGCCCCAATTCCGCCAGGATCCGGGGGGACTGCAGGCTCTCTTTATCCGCTCCTCCGGCGGCGGTCAGGTGCCGCTGTCGGCCATCGCCTCGGCCACGGAAACCACCGGCCCACTGGTCATCAATCGTCAGGGACAGTTTCCCGCCGTGACCACCTCATTCAATCTGGCACCCGGCGTTTCCCTCGGCAGGGCGGTGGAGGCCATTGAATCGGCCATGGAACAGATGGGGCTGCCGGCCAGTATTAAAGGGAGTTTCCAGGGCACCGCACAGGCTTTCAAGGCGTCCCTCTCCAATGAACCGATCCTGATTCTGGCGGCACTGATTACGGTCTATATCGTGCTGGGGGTGCTGTACGAAAGCTTCATCCATCCCATTACCATCCTGTCAACCCTGCCGTCGGCCGGCGTTGGTGCCGTACTCTCCCTGATGCTGTTCCGCCAGGAATTGACGGTCATCGCCATCATCGGCATTATTCTGCTCATTGGCATCGTCAAGAAGAACGGCATCATGATGGTGGACTTTGCCCTCGATGCCGAACGAACCGAGGGTAAAACACCGGATGAAGCGATTTATCAGGCCTGTCTGCTCCGCTTTCGTCCCATCATGATGACCACCATGGCGGCACTGCTCGGTGCCCTCCCGCTGGCAATGGGGAGCGGAGTCGGTTCCGAACTGCGCCGCCCCCTCGGCATTGCCATCATCGGCGGCCTGGTGTTCAGCCAGATTTTGACCCTCTACACCACACCGGTCATCTATCTGGCCTTTGACCGTCTGGCCCGGTGGAGAAAACGGCTGCAATGAATCTTTCAGCCACCTTCATACGGCGACCGGTTGCCACCACCCTGCTGACCATCGGTCTCATACTGGCCGGCATCATCGCCTTCCGGCTCTTGCCGGTGTCCCCCCTTCCCCAGGTAGACTTTCCGACCATCTCGGTTTCGGCTTCCTTGCCCGGTGCCGACCCGGAAACCATGTCCACCTCGGTGGCGGCGCCGCTGGAGCGGCAGTTCGGGCGGATCGCCGGTGTGTCTGAAATGACGTCGGTCAGTAATCGGGGCAGCACCAACATTACCCTGCAATTTGACCTGAACCGGGATATCAACGGTGCCGCCCGGGATGTGCAGGGGGCCATCAACGCGGCACGCAGCTACCTGCCGGCCAATCTCCCCAGCAATCCATCCTACCGCAAGGTGAATCCCTCCGATGCGCCGATCATGATTCTGGCCCTGACCTCCGAGAGTGTCAGTAAACCGAGAATGTATGACGCCGCTTCTTCGATCCTGGCCCAGAAACTGTCCCAGATCAAAGGGGTCGGCCAGGTGTTCGTCGGGGGAGGCGCCCTTCCGGCGGTGCGGGCCGAGCTGAATCCCCTGGCCCTCAACAAGTACGGCATCAGTCTGGGGGCGGTACGGGGAGTGCTGGCCGCCACCAATGTGAACCGCCCCAAGGGGCTGCTGGCCAACGGCACCACCACCTGGGAGCTGCAGGCCAACGACCAGCTGAAAAAAGCGGCCGACTACCGCAATCTGGTCATCAGATACCAGAACGGTAACGCGGTGAAACTTGCCGATGTGGCCAGCGTGGAAGATTCGGTGGAGGACCTGCGGGTCACCGGGCTCGTCAACGGCGCGCCGGCGGTCATGGTCATCATCTCCCGGCAGCCGGGTGCCAATATCATCGAAACCGTGGACAGTATCCGGGGGGTGATCCCCCAGCTGGAAGCCTCCCTCCCCGGCGGCATCAAGCTGGCCGTGGTGCTGGACCGCACCCCCCCCCATCCGGGGCTCCCTTCACGATGTGGAGCTGTCACTGCTGGTTTCCGGCATGCTGGTGGTACTGGTGGTATTCTGGTTCCTCCGCAACGTCCGGGCCACCCTCATTCCGGCCGTGGCTGTCGCCTCTTCGATCATCGGCACCTTTGCCGTTATGTACCTGTTCGGTTATTCCCTCGACAACCTCTCCCTCATGGCCCTCACCATCGCCACCGGTTTTGTGGTTGATGACGCCATTGTGGTGCTTGAAAACATCACCCGTTACCGGGAGATGGGGGATTCCCCCCTCCAGGCGGCACTTTCCGGCAGTAAGGAAATCGCCTTTACCGTCCTCTCCATGAGTGTCTCCCTGGTGGCGGTCTTTATTCCGATCCTGCTCATGGGGGGGATGGTGGGACGGCTGTTCCGGGAGTTTGCCGTAACCCTTTCGGCATCCATACTGGTTTCTCTGGTGATCTCCCTCACCGTGACCCCCATGATGTGCGCCACCATTCTTCGCAACGAACCGGTGAGGTCACACGGTTGGCTGTACCGTGCCAGCGAGGGGATGTTCATCTGGCTGCACCGCCACTACGAAAGTTCACTGCGCCGGGCCCTGCGCCATCGCCGGATCACCCTCTGCATCATGCTCATCACCGTGGTTGCCAGCGTGACCCTCTTTATTGCCATCCCCAAGGGATTTTTCCCCGAGCAGGATACGGGGCGGATTTCCGGCAGCATTCAGGCGGCCCAGGATATTTCGTACCAGTCCATGCGTGACAAGCTCCAGCAGATCGTCTCGATCATCAAAGCGGACCCGGATGTTGAATATGTGATCGGCTTTACCGGCGGCGGAGGTGGGGGCGGTTCTACGGTCAATACGGGGCGGATGTTCATCTCTCTCCAGCCGTTTACCAAACGAACCGCCACCTCGAATCAGGTCATCGGACGTTTGCGTAAAAAACTGGCCCACATCCCCGGTGCCCCCACCTTCCTGCAGCCGGTGCAGGATTTGCGGGTGGGGGGGAGGATGAGCAACGCCCTCTATCAGTACACCCTTCAGGGGGAGAATGTGGGGGAGCTGAACAGTTGGGGGCAGAAGATACTACAGAAGATGCGTGCCATGCCCGAACTGGCCGATGTGAGTAGTGATCAGCAGAACCGGGGGCTGGAGGAGGACCTGCTGATTGATCGCCCCGCAGCGGCCCGCCTGGGGATCAATCCCCAACAGATCGATGAGGCGCTCTACGATGCCTTTGGCCAGCGGCAGGTGTCGGTGATCTATACCCCCCTCAACCAATATCATGTGGTCATGGAGGCGGCACCCCAATTCTGGCAGCAGCCGGAGACGCTGCGGGATATTTTCGTGCTCTCCTCGTCGGGGAAGATGGTGCCCCTTGCGGCATTCAGCTCCTTCAGAACAGGTGCCAGTTCCCTGGCGGTGAACCACCAGAGCCAGTTCCCGGCGGTCACTACCTCATTCAATCTGGCGGCGGGGGTTTCCCTCGGCAAGGCAGTTGCCCTGGTGGAGGAGACCACCCGTCAGATGGGGATGCCATCAACGGTCAGGGGGAAATTTGCCGGAACCGCCCAGGCGTTTCAAAGTTCCCTCAAGACCCAGCCGCTCTTGATTCTGGCCGCCCTGATCGCTGTCTATATCGTACTCGGCATCCTCTACGAGAGCTACGTCCATCCGCTGACCATCCTTTCAACCCTCCCCTCGGCGGGTGTCGGGGCGGTGGCGGCACTGATGGTCTGCGGTTCCGACCTGAACCTGATCGCCATTATCGGTGTCATTCTGCTCATCGGTATCGTCAAGAAGAATGGTATCATGATGGTCGACTTCGCCCTGGCACTCCAGCGACAGGAGCAGAAAACACCGGAAGAAGCCATGTACAAAGCCTGCCTGCTCCGATTCCGTCCCATCATGATGACCACCATGGCGGCCCTGCTGGGAGCACTGCCGTTGGCCCTCGGCAGCGGTGTCGGCTCAGAACTGCGCCGCCCCCTGGGGATCTCGATCGTAGGGGGGCTTCTGTTCAGCCAGATGTTGACCCTCTATACCACGCCGGTGGTGTACCTCTATCTGGATCGGTTTCGCGGGTGGGTGGAACGGCTGCGGCACCGGTAGGTAATATTTCAGAACGCGATGTTTGCACTCAACCCGTAGAGACGCAACAGAGTGAGACGCAAAATAGTGCGTCTCTACGAGGCAACCCGCACAATGTGTAGAGACGCACTATTTTGCGTCTCTACGGTGCCTGCCTGGCACGTTTCATTTTCGACGCCACCTGCCGATTAATAAAAAACATCATGCCGATAGTGATGACCATGGTACCGGCGGTAACATACCCTACCCGGTCAAAATGCTGTAACGGTGCGTTACTGGTCGGCTGATACACCATCAGCCCCGCCACGAACGAGGCGATCCCCCCCGACACCTGCTGGATGGAAGAGTTTATCCCCATGTATGCGCCCCGGTCCTTCATCTCCGGCACACCAGAAATAAGTGCAGAGGAGGAGATCATCCGCGAAGAGATACCGATCCAGAGAAATATGTTGACCACCATGACCAGACCGATCGGATTCGGCCCCAGGTGGGTGTAGATCATCACCATCACCATGGAGAGCAGGCTGCCTGCCACAAAGAGCCGGTATTTACCTATGCTGTCGGCCATTCGCCCCAGCAGTGGACCGGTAAAGAGGGACACCACACCGGTCACCAGAAAAATAAGTGACAAACGGTTTTCCGGTATGAGGATATTGTTCACCAGAAAGGCACTGCTGAACGGCATGATCATGAAGCCCCCCGTGGCAAGCAGCATGGTTGCCAGAAAACCGCGGATGTAAAAGGGGTTTGATGCGGTGTGCCAGAGGTGATGAAAGGCACTCCGGTCGTTGGTGCCGGTCAGGTGTGCAGTGACCGGTTTGAGCTTGAGGGCGATGACAATCCCGACTACCGCACCGGTTCCCCCGATCATCAGAAATGGTGCATGCCAGTTCCACTGTGTGGCCAGAAAGAGCCCCAGGGGAATCCCCAATACCTGACTGGCGGAAAAGGCCATCTGGACGAAGCCCATGACCCGCCCCCGCACTCCCATCGGAAACATATCAGTGATGATGGCAAAAGAGATGGAGCCGATGACGCCGCCAAAAAGGCCAGTGATGATGCGCGCCCAGAGCAGCAGGAGGTAACTACCGGCAATGCCGCAAAAGAAGGTGCCGGTGATGAAGCCGACGTAGAAGAACAACAACATCTTTTTCCGGTCAAAGCGGTCGGCAAACCCGGCCGCGCTGAGCCCAGCCGCCCCGGCACTGAACGCATAGGCCGACACAACCAGGCCAAACTGGGAGGTGGATATGCCGAGGCCGGGCATGAGGATGGCACCAAGGGGGGAGAGCACCATGAAATCGACTATGACGGTAAATTGAATAAATGCCAGGATGGCGATGACGAATTTTTCATAGGGGGAGAAAAGTCTGCCCGGTATGTTTGCTGAAGTATCTCTGCTCACGACTCCTGCTTTTTCTTGGGCACAACCAACCCGACGCCGATAAGGCTACCGATATCCCTCCGCTTTTTCATGTTTTCCTTTGACGCGGACATTTTGTCCTTGGTGCTTGTGGCAAAGGCATTTTTCAGCTCTTTTTCCAGATTGTGGTCAGCTGATGGTGTATGCTTCTTCTGTGTAGTCTGTTTTTCTGCCATGGGACATAACCTCAAGATGATGTGGGGGGAGCAACGATTGTTCCCTTGGAGTCTGTCGGAGTTAGGGATTTGCAGCAGATTCCTCCTAAGTCCGACAGGCTCCTAGATTGGCACATTCTGTGAGTAAATAACAAATAGTTTTTTCTGACACACATGCGTCAACTACCCCAGAGCGACTCTGAACAGAACGACCATGAGAGTCAGAGTAAGCGGGAAGAGGCTGAAGGCGGGGAACAACAGTCGCTCCGAGCGGAGACAGGCCAGGGTAGAGAAGAGCAGGAGCAAGAGAAGAAACCAGGAGAGGGGGGTGCTTTCGATGCACCCCAGGGTTGGCAGCATGAGGGTGGTGGCGGCCAGTGCCGCCAGCCAGAGACGGAACAGGGATGACCGACTGATGGTGGTGGTGTGAAATTCCACCAACCGGATACCGGCACGGCGATAATCTGCCTGGTGCCGTTCCTGGAGGAGCCAGAAGTGGGGAATCTGCCAAATGAAGAGTAAACCGGAAAAGATCACGATCCGGTGGTCTGCCACGGCACCTCCGGCCATGGTCCAGCCAACCAGCGGAGCAAAGGCACCACAGAAGGCACCCAGTAAGAGAGCCAGGGTACTCCTTCGCTTGAGGGGGGTGTATATAATCAGGTACCAGAGCAGGGAGAGCAGGGCGAAAAAGGGGGGAAGCGGCTGGTGGTGAACGGCAAGGAGGACAAGCCCGGCGACGATTGTGCAAAGTGCCACGGCAGCCACCGTCCAAGGGGACATCTCCCCCCGGGGAAGGGGGCGTGACATGGTGCGAACCATCAGAGCGTCAATGTCCCGCTCCATGAGCTGATTGAAGGCCGATCCCCCCATGGCCACCAGAGTAACTCCGCAGAGGAGCGATACCAGTAAAATGAACTGTAGTGGCGGTGGGGGGTACAGACAGTACCCCCCCACTGCTGTCACGCCGTTCAATAGTGCCAGACGGGGACGAAACAGCCTGCTCCAGCGGGAGCCCATAGCTATTTTACCGATATGACGAACTTCACCAGAGCATCAAGCTCATCTTTTTTGAGATCGCCAAATTCCGGCATGATCGGTTGGAAACCCTTGACCACATCGGCTCCCGGTTCCGTAATGGAACGACGCAGATAGGTCTCATCGACAGTCAGGGGATGTTCTGCCCCTTTGGTGATAACCACCTCACTCCGCCCCATGATCCCTTTGAAGCTGGGGCCGACCCCCGGTGTGCCGTCAAGGGAGTGGCAGCCGAGACAGCCTTTTTCTTCGGCCAGAGCTTTGCCATCTCTGTTACCGCCGACACCGGGTGCTTGTTTTGTGGTCAGCCAGGTGGCAAACTCATCCACCGGCACCGCTTCAACCGTGGTAATCATGGCCGAATGCTGGGTGCCGCAGTACTGGGAGCAGAACACATCGTAACTCCCCGGTTTATTGGCCACAAACCAGACGTAATTGCTCATGCCCGGTACGATGTCCCGTTTGACCCGAAATGCCGGAATAAAGAAACCATGGATGACATCTTTGGAAACCAGCTCGACCCGCACCGCCTTGCCGACCGGCACGTAAAGCTTGTTACTGGTTTTACCATCGGCGTAGCTGAAATTCCATGACCACATCTGTGCCGTTGCGGTTACCGCAATGGCATTGGGGGGCACGGTGCGCAGTACCAGATATTCCTTCCAGCCGTACCAGAACATGGCCAGCACCAGAAGACTGGGAAGCACGATCCAGATGATCTCCAGCATGAGGTTACCATCGACCTGTGAGGTTGGCTCCGGGGCACGGCTCCGGTGATAGCGCACCACAAAATAGAGCATGGTGATGGTTATACCGAGGAGCAGCACCAGGCAGGCTCCGTAGATAAACAGGAAGAGTGGATTGATGGCATCCGAGGTCGATATGAGTGGCAGTTGGTTCACAGTATCCCCTTAACGGTACAGCACGTCGAAGAAGGTAAAGCCGATGAAAATGGCAAGGGTAACAAGGGTAAGAAACAGAAGCCAGCGCAGGAGTACCCCTTCGTACTTCATATGCATGAAGACGGCAATGACCAGTCCGGCTTTGGCACAGGCCACGGTCAGGGCACCGACGACCTTGTAGCCCCCCAGTTCCACGCGGGTGATGGCCACGGTCAGGGCGGTCAGCACCAAAAGAGCTAGCCAGATGCCGATCAGCTTGGTATTACTGACAATATGCGGTTGATGTTGATCCATGAGTTCGTTCTCCATCGGTTACAGAATCAGGTAATACAGCGGGAAAATGAAGATCCAGATAAGATCGACCAGATGCCAGTAGAGGGCACCGTTTTCAAGCAGAATGTTGTTTCCTGCGTTCAGCTCTCCCCCCCTCACCTTGAGGGCGATCCACCCCAGCAAAATGGCACCGATTACCACGTGAAGTCCATGGATGCCGGTGGAGAGAAAATACAGGCTAAAAAAGACCGATTCGCCCGGTGGTCCTGCTTTCAGATGTTCGGAGCCGGGATAGATGCCATGGCCGAATTTGGCACTCCACTCCACATATTTGATGACCATAAAACCACCGGCACAGAGGATGGTACCCCCCAGCAGTGCCACGGTGCGCCGCGCCTCTCCCCGCTGTATGGAGGTGACCGCCATGGCGGCCGCCAGACTGCTGGTGAGCAGAATTACGGTGTTGATCGAGCCCAACACCCAGTTGAGCTGTTTTCCCCCGGAGGCAAATTCGTGGGGATACCGTTTCAGGTAGACGGCGTAGAGCAGAAACAGCCCGCCGAACAGTAGCAACTCGGTAAAAAGAAACAACCACATGCCAAGTTTGGCGCCGTAATCATCCCTGTGTTCGTGGCCGCTCATTTTTTCACTCCGCTGAAGTCATAAGGGCCATGGGTAACCACCGGCTCCCCTTCGAAATTTTCGGTTGGTGGCGGTGTGGCAACGCTCCACTCCAGGGTGGCCCCCCCCCACGGATTGCCGTCAAACGGTTCCCCCCGGAACAGACCGCGAAACAGATTCACCAGCATGAGGATCAGGCCGGCGGCCAGTATCCAGCTGCCGATGGTGGCCACCAGATTGAGGGGGCCAAATTCGGGCAGATAGTCGTAGTAGCGACGGGGCATCCCCTTCATCCCCAGTACCTGCATGGTGAAGTAGAGGATATTGAAGCCGGTGAACATCAAAGCCCAGGCAACGATGGCCGGTTTTTCCTTGTAGCGGCGACCGTAAAATTTGGGAAGCCAGTAATGCATGGCGGCAAAGATGGCAAAGCCGGTGCCGCCGAACATGACGTAGTGGAAATGTCCCACCACAAAGTGGGTGTCATGGACATGGACATCGGTGGCGGCCGCCCCCAGTATCAACCCGCTCAGTCCGCCGATGGAGAAGAGCAGAATGAAGGAGAGGGCGAAGAGCATGGGGGCTTCCAGAGAGATGGAGCCTTTGTAGAGGGTGGAAATCCAGTTAAATACCTTGATGGCTGACGGTATGGCCACAATAAAGGTCAGGAAGGAGAATACCACCACCGCCGTGTCGCTCATGCCGCTGGTGAACATGTGATGTCCCCAGACCAGGGAACCGGCAGCGGCGATGGCAAGGCTGGAAAAGGCGATCATTTTATAGCCGAAGATCGGTTTACGGGAAAAGACCGGGATGATGTCCGAGACGATGCCCATGGCCGGCAGAATCATGATGTAGACCGCCGGATGGGAGTAAATCCAGAAAAGATGCTGATACATAACCGGGTCTCCCCCCCGGGTAGGGTCGAAGAGCCCGGTGCCGAGTACCCGTTCCGCCATGACCAGCACCAGAGTAATGGCCAGGATGGGCGTGGCCAGAATCTGTACCCAGGCGGTCGCATAGAGTGACCAGGTGAAGAGGGGGATCCGTGACCAGGTCATCCCCTCGGCCCGCAGGCGATGGATGGTGGTGACGAAGTTGACTCCGGTGAGGATGGAGGAGAAGCCGACGATGAACACCCCGAATACCGCCAGAGAAACGTTGGTACCGGTACGGGAACTGAAGGGGACGTAAAAAGTCCAGCCGGTGTCCGGTGCTCCGCCACCGCTGAAGAGGGACACCAGAATGATAACGGCACCGATGATGTAGAGCCACCAGGAGAGCAGGTTGAGGCGGGGAAAGGAGACATCCCGGGCACCGACCTGAATCGGCATTACCATATTGCCAAAGGCCCCCGGTATACCGGGTATGATGAAGAGGAAGATCATCACCACCCCGTGAACCGTAAAGAGGGCGTTATAGGTCTGGGCTCCCATGATGGTGCGTCCCGGTGCCATCAGCTCGATGCGGAGCAAGAGTCCTAACACGACGCCCACCAGGAAAAAGCTGATGGTGGTATAGAAATAGAGAAGGCCGATCCGCTTGTGATCGGTGGAGAAAATCCAGGACGTCAGGCCGGTCTTACCGGTGTCGTTCCAGAAACTGGGAGCTGTTGGCTGCATATCCGACATCGAACCTCCAAAATATCTGCCCCGGGGGGAGTGCCTACGGTTGTCAGTTTTTTGTCCGCGTCCGCCGCGTGCCGCTCCGGATCAGGTAGGCCAGAAATCCACCGGTGCAGATGATGACCACTGTAGCACTGAGACGCAACAAATTAAAGGCGTATGTTTTTTGTTGTGCATCAAAAACGAAGCAATAGTCAACAATTTTTCGTATGGTGGCTCCGGAAGTGCCGTCGCGGGCTTCGATCAATGCCAACGTCAAGTCCTTGGCAAGGAAGGTGGTGCCGTACAGATAGCGGACGATGGTGCCATCACGGGCAATGAGGAAGCAACCGGAGGGGTGGAGAAAATCACGCCCCTTCCGCTCAAAGCCAAAACCGGCACCATCGGTAATGCGGCGGATGGAGGCCAGGTCCCCGGTGAGAAACCGCCAGCCATCTTCGGGAAAATCCATGCCCATGGCACTCAGGTAGACCCGCTTGAATTTGGCCGCCAATGGGGGGGTGTCCTGTTCATCAAAACTCAGGGAGATGATGTGATAGTCGATCCCCGGCTTACGGTTAATTTTAGCCACCATTTTGGCCAATCCCCATTGCAGGTTATAGCAGACGTTGGTGCAGTTGAAATAGACCGGCAGGATAATGGTGGGGCCGGTCACCAGGTCGGTAAGGCGCACGGTTTTGCCGCTCTCGTCACGAAATGTGGTATCCAGAGGGATTTTTTCGCCCAGATGTTCGGTGATGCCAATGGTTGCTCCCTGCAACAGAGCATCACCATGGGCAGCAATGCCTCCGCCAGCCGCAATGACCGAAAACGAAAAACAGACCACACACAGCCATCGCCCTCCCAACCGCTGCCATTTGCCTTTACTCATTGGATAACTCCGGTATGTTTACCAAAGGTATTACTATACATTGATTCACTGTACAGTGTCAGTCGATTTTTACCACTCCGTTTACTAATGTACATCGCCTCATCGGCATGTGCCATCACGCTCCGCACATCAGCACCATCATCTGGATAACCGGCCAACCCGGCCGACAGGGTCGTCAGGATACTCTCCCCCTCAAAGTCAAAGGGTCTGGCCGCCATTCCGCCGACAATACGTTCAACCGCCATTCGTGCATCATCCTTACAGGTCTCCGTGAATAGGATGACAAATTCATCGCCACCATAGCGGGCTGCCACATCGGAACCACGGACGTTGGCGGTGACCATTTCGGCAACCTGCTGTATCAACCGGGTACCAGCAAAATGACCGTACCGGTCATTGACTTTTTTTAAGTTATCTGCGTCAAGCATGCAGATTGCAAAGGGACGTTTGAAGCGGTGGGCAAGTCTTTCCTGATTGTCAGCCAGCAGAAAAAAATTACGCATATTATTGATGCCGGTAAGGTCGTCGGTCAGGGAGAGACGTTCCACTTCACGCCGCGCCTCTTCATTTTCGCCGGTCAGTAAGGTGCCCATGTGGGCGATCAACAGAAAGGGAAACAGTTCGACGAGATGGGACAGGTAATAGCCGGTCTCCCGGGAAACGGCCGAAGCCAGCAGGAAATAGGCTGTGATCGCCAGTCCGGCCATGAAGTAGGTCACCCTGCGTCCCTGGGTCAGTGCGGTGGCCAGCAGCACCAGATAGAGCAGTGCTATGAAAGGGCTGGAGATCTTTCCGGTATGCCAACTGACCGCCACGATGAAGGCCAGAAAGACGATGAGATCCGCAAATATCTTGAGGGTTCCGTAACTGTGGGAGTAAAATCCGTAGCGGGCGTTGATGTTATAGAAAAAAAGTAGTATCGACACCCCTGACAGCAACCCCGTATTTGACACGGCGGCCGGATTGATTTTCATGTCAAGAATCACCAGGAGAATCAGTAACCAGGAGATATTGCCCATGATCCGGTCATACCCCTGATAACGGTGCCGGGTGCTCTGGCTTTCCTCTTCCTGAAAGAGCTCATTCATAATCTCATAACCTCTGGAGGGGGGGCGTCACCCGGCAGCCCGACAGGTGAGCCAGGCCACTCCTACGTAGCGGGCAAACTTCCCCGATGCCACTAACAGCGTAAACAGAACAAAGTTAACCCGGAGCATCCCCCCCACCAGGCAGAGTGGATCACCCACTACTGGTAACCAGGAAAAAAACAGAGACGCCGCTCCGTAGCGTCCATACCAGTTTCGTGCCCGCAGTTGTTGATCCGGAGAGATGCGTAGCACCTTCTCAATCAGCCATGCGCCGCCCCACAGGCCGATCAGGTAAGTTGAAAGCCCTCCGAGATAGTTCCCTACCGTGGCAATCAGCACCGTTGCCACCGGTTCATAGCCGCCAGCCAGCATCATGATCAGCAACCATTCCGACCCGAGCGGTAACAGCGTGGAGGCCAGAAAGCTCAGCAAGAAGAGTGACAGATACCCGGGCTGATTAAGCCAATTATGAACTGTGACCGCATAGGTCACAAATGAGTTGTCAAAATGATTCAAACGGCTACTATACTCCCCAAGGGTTATTGGTTGGATAATGCTAACCGATTCCCATTGTAGCGATTAATACAGATTCAGCAAGAGGTATCAATGCAGAAAGGGAAACCGACCAAAAAATATTCCCAGGCAGGGAGGCTCCACTCCATTATCCGTCTCTTGGAAACCAGGCGCAGCCTGACTCTGGATGAACTGGCCGAGGAGTGTGCGGTGGATCGGCGCACCATTCACCGGGATCTGAATGCGGTTGAGCAGGCAGGTTATGCCCTGACCACAGAATGGTGTGACGGCAAAAAGGCCTACAGTTTCCTCACCAAAACCCGTCATATTCCGCCAATTACCTTCACCCTCCCCCAATTAATGTCCCTCTATCTGCTCCGCTCCCTGGGCGCCCATCTCACCGGCACACCATTCCAGGTGGAAATTGATGAATTATTCAAAAGCATTCATTCCGTGTTGCCCGACCGTTCTGCGGCCCACCTGGAACGGATCACCCGGGTTTCACTGCCTCTTTTGCATGGTGCCCGTGATTATACGTCGTCGGCTCCCTTCATCGGCGAACTGCAAAAGGCGTTGCTGCACCAGTTCACCATCACGCTCACCTATGCCAAAAAAGGGGCGGAGAGTAATGACCGTTATGAAGTCGATCCTTATACGCTGGTATTTCATAAGGGAGGCATCTATCTCCTCGGCAATGCCCGTAACCGTTCCGGAATGCGCTTATTCGCCCTGGAACGGGTCAGGGGAATTGAGGTTTCCCGCCAGCGTTTTGCCATTCCTGAGGATTACCAGCCGGAAAACCATTTTTCCCGTGCGTTTGGTCTGGTAAATGACGCGTCCATGGAGGTGCGGGTTCGTTTTTCCGCCGACATCGCCCAAGGCATCAGGGAACGGCTCTGGATGCCGGGGCAGCAAATGTCCGGAGCTGATGACGGCAGTGTCACTGTGTCATTTGAGGCCGCAGGGCGCATGGAGCTGGTGTCATGGATTCTCTCCTACGGTATGCATGCGGAAGTTCTGGCACCGAAAGAACTCCGGCAGGAGGTTAGACGGCAGGTGGAGAAGATGGGGCAATGGTATCGGTGACCTGACCACCACCCGCTCACCATCGACTCCTGCCCGGTTTAACTGCGTGTTGATACGAATCCGCTTTACGTGCTATACAAAGGGAAGCTTATAAAAAAGGACATCGCACCGACCATGACCGACATAATCGAAAAAACCGCACTTCACGACCTCATCGTTGCCCGTATTGCCGAAAAGGGCCCCCTCACCTTCGCCGAGTTTATGGCCGCCTGCCTCTATGAACCGGGGCTTGGTTACTATACCTCACCGGGACGTAAGGTTGGTGCTGAAGGTGATTTTTACACGAGTATTACGGTGCATGCCGCCTTCGGGCGGGTTCTTGCCCGTGAAATAGCTCAGATGTGGCGCACCATGGCATGCCCCGCCACATTCACCCTGGTGGAATGTGGTGCCGGTCACGGCCGTTTGGCATGTGACATCATGGAATATCTGGCGGAACGGGAGCTGGAACTGTACCGGGGGGTGGCACTGGTTCTCATTGAACAGGAGCCGTCCCTTGCAGCGGCCCAGCGGGAACTGCTGGCCGCACATTTGGAGCGGGTCACCTGGCGCACCCCGGAGGAGCTTGCCTCCGGTAGCTTCAGCTTTTCCGGCTGTCTCTACTCCAACGAGCTGATCGACGCCCTGCCGGTCCATCGGGTGGTCATGACATCGGACGGACTCCGGGAAATCTACGTCGGTTTTCAGGGGGAGGAGCTGGTTGATCAGATGGGAGAACCATCAACACCGGAGCTTGAGGCGTATATGCAGCGGGTGGGGGTGCGGCTCCATCCGGCTCAACAGGCGGAGATTAATCTCAACGCGGCAGGGTGGTTGACAGCGGCAGCCAAAGCCCTCAACCAGGGTTTTATCCTCACCGTAGACTATGGGTATGTGGCCGAAGAGCTCTACACCTCCCGCCGGAAATTGGGCACCCTGCTCTGCTATTACCGCCATCAGGTGGAAGAAAACCCCTACCTGCGTCTCGGTCTGCAGGACATTACATCACATGTGGACTTTACCACACTCATGCTCTGCGGAGAGGCACAGGGGCTCCATACCGACTGGTTCGGTGAGCAGTACCGTTTTCTGCTTTCCGCCGGGCTTATTGAAGAAATTGAAGAGATTGAGCGCTCCGACCGGAGCGATGAAGAAAAACTGCGGCTTCGTCTGACCCTCAAGAAACTGATTATGCCCGAAGCCGGCATGGGGGGAACCTTTCGACTGTTGATTCAGTCAAAGGGAGTTGCTGCACCCCGCCTGCTCTGTCAGCGGAGAATCGGCGGCTAAACGTCCCTGTGAGCTCATTTTCCCCGCAGATAGTCAAGTAACTCCTGAAAATCGGCCGGTGGTTCGGTGGTAAATTCTTTGTATTCACCGGTGGTTGGATGAAGAAACCCGAGGCAGCGGGCGTGGAGTGCCTGACGCCCCAGTCGGTTGATCATAGCTCGCAGCTGGGTATCGGGGATATTATTGCAGCGGCCTCCGTCCGGATAGAGCGGATCCCCCAGCAACGGAAAGCCCGCTTCGGTCAGATGAACCCGAATCTGATGGGTACGGCCAGTCTCCAGCCGCAGCTCCACCAGAGATATTCTCCCAAAACGTTCCTTCACCTTCCAGCGGGTCACCGCATGTTTGCCGTTTTTTGCCTTGCCGGACAGCCGCAGCCGTTCGGTCGGATGGCGTCCGATGATCCCCTCTATCTTGCCGGTATCGATCTCGGGGGCTCCGTAAATCAATGCCTGATAGATCCGTTTTACCGAGTGGACGCTAAACTGTTCCGACAGAATTTGGTGTGCCCGGTCATGCTTGGCCGCCACGAGCACCCCCGACGTCCCCTTGTCGAGCCGATGGACAATGCCGGGGCGCAGCTCACCGCCGATTCCCGCCAGATCACTGCAATGGGCAAGCAGTGCGTTGACCAGGGTGCCGGTTTCGTTACCGGCACCGGGATGAACCACCATGCCGGCAGGCTTGTTAATAACAATCAGATCACCATCTTCATAGAGTACTTCAAGGGGAATCGCCTCTGCCTGGGGGGTCGCCGGTAACGGCGGCGGGATAGCCACGTCGATCCGCTCCCCCCCCTTCAGCTTGAGAGAAGGGCGTACCTGTTTACCATCAACCAGTACGGAGCCGGTTTCAATCAGCCGCTGTATGGCAACCCGTGATTCATTATCCAGTGTCTGACTGAGAAACAGGTCAAGCCGCATCGGCTCGTTTTCAGGGGAAAAAACTATTGAATGTTGTTCCATTGGTTACCTCAAGAAGAATGGGGCACCATAGCACTATTTGAGCCGCAATGCAAAGTAGATGCTTGCATTGCCACGCCGGGCAAGGATGGTCACACTGCCTCCCCGGGATACCTGTCCAAGCTGCCGCGAATATTCAGCCGGAGTGCCGGTTCGCTTCCGGTTGATGGAGACGATGACATCGCCGCGCCGGATTCCCGCTTCAGCACCGCTGCCGTTCCGGTCAAGATCGACAACCACTACCCCGTCCCCCTGCTCCGTACTGTCCACCGTCAGCCCCAACAGGTCGGCATCACCCTGCTGCCGTTCCTCCCGCCCCCCCTGCCGCTGCTTTGGTGCCGTGTCAGCACTGGCCAAAGGTATGGCAAGGGTACGAAAGGCACCATCCCGGAAGACAGTGATTTTAGCCGCCGTACCTATGCCGGCCTCGGCAACCAGCCGCTGAAGCTGGGAAGAGTCCTTGACCTCAGTGCCATTCAAGGTGGTAATGATATCCCCCTGACGGACTCCCCCCTTGTCGGCCGGACTCCCTTTCAGCACTTCGCTCACCAGGGCACCCTGTGCCTTGTCCAATCCGAAGGAGCGAGCCAGATCATCGGTCACCGGCTGAATCGTGACCCCCAGATAGCCTCGACTCACACTTCCTCTCTTAATGAGCTGAGAGAAAATCGGCTTCGCCATGTTGACCGGAATGGCAAAGCCTATCCCCTGACCGGCGGCCACAATGGCGGTATTGATACCAATCACCTCGCCATAGACGTTAAGCAGGGGGCCGCCCGAGTTCCCCGGGTTAATGGAGGCATCGGTCTGAATAAAGTTCTCAAAGGTTTCAATCCCCATGTTGGAGCGACCGGTGGCAGAAATGACCCCCACGGTCATGGTACGATCCAGGCCAAAGGGGTTGCCGATGGCAATGGCCCACTGCCCCACCTCCAGGCGGTCCGAATCACCCAGCACCGCAACCGGAAGTTCGGTCGCCTGTATCTTGATAACGGCGATGTCGGTTTTCTGATCCCCCCCCACAATCCGGGCCTCATAGACCTTGTCGTTGGAAAGCTTGACCTGAATGCTTTCGGCATCCCGCACCACATGGTTATTGGTAACGATATACCCATCCTTGCTGATTAAAAAACCGGAGCCAAGGCTCTTGTCCCGACGCACCTGGGGAGCACCAAAAAAGTCTTCGAAAAAGGGGTTGGCTTCAAATAACGGCTGGATTACTTTTTTTCGGCTCACGGTAGAGATGTTCACGACGCAGGGAGTTACCTTCTTCGATACAGTGGTAAATGCCTTCTGGGTCGCCAGAATATCGGACGGTACCTCCTTGACCGGTGCTTCGGCTTCTCCCCCTTTACGGTTGGATTCCAGAAAGGAAGGGGTGTCGTTCTTGCCGCTGCAACCGGCGAGCAGCAGGGCGGTGAGGCAACAGGAGACAACAGCATATGAAAAACGGAAATAATATTTCATCATACATGCCACCTTGACAGAAGAGTAAATTGGGTACCGACAAACTGTAATCACGGTGGTCTTCGGTGTCAAGGGTCATGATCTTTCTTGCTCTCTTCTCAGACACCTATAGTCTGGGCGAACTACTGGCTCAAAGTGATAGTTCGGCTGAAATCAGCGAGGAAGATGCAACATGGCTGGAGAGCAGGCCGGCCGGTAAGGAGTTGCTGATGGAGCGGGGTGATATTTTAAAGAGCTTTAACCAACCATATAGGCTGAATACTCACGATCACATTCCAGCATATGTTTTTTGATAACTTCGTAAACAAGAAACTCAAAAACGTCTCCAACGTGAATTCCTTTTGAGTTGTAATCCTCGGCCAAATCAAACGCTCGCTTTTTAAGTTTTTCATGTTCGAGTGTATGTTGTCTCAATAAAGGGTATGCGACTGATTCGAGAATAAGTTCCTCATCAATAAAGTGTTTCGTAATATCACCAAGCAGTTGAGAAATTATTTTTGAAGTATCATCCTTTGTGCGGGACTCAATAATTGCATGTAACAGCATATTTGAATTAAGAAACAGATTCCTATGCTGGTCATCAATCAACTCATTACCCAACCGAAATGATTCCTGCCAGACCAGTTGTACAAAATCCACGTCCGGCTGTTCAGGTGGAACCTCATTATACTCTATACGGTTACGCCCGAGGTGTTTGGCTTTATACAGCAGAGCATCTGCCCGGACTATAATTTCTGAGGCTGCTTTTTCTTTATGGCATATAACGGTAATAACCCCCAAACTGGCTGTTACGCACGCCGCTATATCAGACCATTCATGGGGAATTGCCTGATTAATGATACCTTGACGAATCCTTTCCGCGATAAGCAGAGCCCCCTGCTGGCCTGTATCGGGAAGGATACACACGAACTCTTCACCGCCATAGCGGGCGGCAAGATCACCGGAGCGAGCAACGCTTTTATCAATAACAGCGGCAATCTGTTGCAGACACGTATCACCACTCACATGTCCATAATGGTCATTGAAAGGCTTAAAGTGATCTATATCAAGCAGTATGAGTGATAATTCTGATTTTGTACGAGCAAGTCGAGAATATTCTCTGATCAGTACATCATCAAAATGGCGGCGATTGGCTATGCCGGTCAAACCATCAGTGGTGCTGAGTGAAGCAAGGTTTGAGTTTACTTCCCCTAAAACCTTGTTCAGGCGTTCAACCTCATGCTGTGCCTGCTTAACTTCGGTAATATCTGTCACCAGCACATAAAAACCATTAACCCGTTTTTCTACAATGTCCGGAATGTAATTTGCCAATGTGTATTTCATACTGCCATCGGTTTTTATCAAGGTGCGTTCAAACTTTTGACGGTTTCCTCCCAGTACGGCAGCAATGAAAGGCTCATTTTTACGAAAGAGTTCATCACCCAGAAGCTCACGAAGATGGATTCCATGCATCTGTTCCGGTGTCTTACCAAACCAGTCTTTATATGATGCATTGGCGAATTTACATATCAAATCAGCGGTCCAGTAGGCAACCATACCAGGTATATTGTCGGTTACTCCGTGCATGAATCGTTCGCTGTCTCTTAAGTGAGTCTCATATTCATACTTTGCGGAATGACTCTGGCGCAATTCCTCGTTCTGCATTTCAAGTTCAACCTGATGCACCTCCAGCTCGTGCAACAACCGATCGGCATTCATGTTTTCTGCTGACGAGGACAGGGTGACTGCCTTTAGCGCAACCTTTCTATGTGGTTCAAAAACATAAGGTGCATGTTTCATATCAGTTGCCTTTGTGTGTCTTGCCGGTTAACGACGTCGCTGAACTAAACGGGTAAAAGGGAATGTAGCTGTGGCAAGAAGATGCGTACAATATTAATATAAAATAATAGAACGTTTGTCAATGTTAATGTGCCATACGATTACTACAGGGCGAGAGAGAGGGTGTTTCGGATACTGGTGGGTAAATGCATACTTGTTGCGCTCTGATTATTGATCACTTCACCCCAATTCCCGTACCCGCTCCACCACCGGTGGGTGGGAATAATAGCAGGCGGCGTACCAGGGGTGGGGGTGCAGATTTGAGAGGTTTTCTGCGGACAATTTAATGAGGGCTGACGCCAGCGGCTTTCCGCTACCAACAAGGTCAACCGCGTAGCGATCCGCTTCTCGCTCGTGGCGGCGGGAGAACCAGGCAGAAAGGGGACCTACCGGGAACATCAGTAACGAGGCGATGAAGCTGAAGACCACCATCCGGGCCGGAAGGGAAAGATCCGCCGGTAATTCGAGCACTCCGGGGAGGCCGGGCCAGGTGAGGGTGGTGTAGGTGAGCCAGGATCCAGCCAGAGCCATCAACTGGGTCCAGACGAGCCGCTTCCAGATATGCCCCTTTTTCCAGTGGCCTATCTCGTGGGCCAGAATGGCGCAGACCTCTTCATGACTCATCTGCGATATCAGGGTATCAAACAGTACGATCCGCTTGACCTTGCCGATACCGGTGAAATAGGCGTTGGAATGTTTACTGCGCCGGGAGGCGTCCATCTGCATAACCCGCCCCGCTTTCAAGCCGGCCTTTGCCATTAAAGCACCAATTTCATCCTCCAGCCCCTCCTCAGTGACCGGCTCAAAGCGATTGAACAGCGGCTCCAGCAGGTAGGGGGAAATGAACATCATGAACAGGCCGAAGAGTGCCATGAACGCCCAGACCCAAAGCCACCAATTGTGGGGACTCCATTCAATCAGGCGGAATACGACCCCCAGCAGTGCCACCAGCAGGACAGTGCCGATAGCCTGTGATTTCAGAAAGTCACTGAGCCAGAGCCGAACCGTGGTGGTGTTGAAGCCATAGCGGGCTTCTATCCGGAAAGTGCCATACAGATCGAAGGGGATTCCCAGAATGGTTGAGCCCCAGGAAAGCAACAGAAAAAACAGCAGGGCAGACAGGATGAAACCTTTGCCAAGTCCTGCGATAAAGTGGTCGTAGAGGGCAAGTCCACCACCGAAGAGAAAAACCACCAGTATCACGTTGTCAAATAGTGAATCCCAGAGACCCAAACGACTTGAGTCACCGGTATAGGCAGAGCTTTTTTTCAGCTGGGCTTCGTCAATGGCACCGGAAAAACCGTCGGGTACCGTTGCACCGTGGTTCTTCAGGTGTTGCAGGTTTATAGAGCGGAGCCAGTAGCTGAAAAAAGTGGTGGCGGCAAACAGGCAGAGCAGGGCAAGCTTCATGGGGGAGTTTCCTTACGGGGAGACCGGCAGGCGGAGGATCAGACAACGGCTGCCTTTTGGTTGAGTGAGCTGAACACCATATCGAGGACGCTCTTTTGGCGGGCTTCATATTTGTTAAGAACCGCCAGGCAGGTGCCCATGGGACAGACATTGTGGAGGAAGTCGGCATCCCTGCCAGACAGCAGCACAATGCGGTTTTTATCCATTCCGGCAGCTACGGCAAAGCGAAGCAGCTTGAGGCCGTCCATGGCCGGCATCTCAAGATCAACCAGCATCAGGTCAAAGGTTCCGGTCTTAATGGAATGAAGAGCTGACACCGGATTATTACAGATTTCAACCTGCAACAGCGGGTAGTTCTCAGCAATATACCCGGCCAGAAAGCGGGTAAAGGCAGCATCATCATCAATTAGCAGTATTCTTCCCATATACCTCTTAGTATGACACATTCTCTGGTGCGGGGAAATAAAAACCTTTTCCCCTGAGGAACTCGGAACTTACTTAAACAGATAGAGCGAACGGTTGGTAAAGGCACTCCGTTGCCGGAAAATAAAAACCGTCAGTAACACAATGGCAACCATTACCGTAAGGTTGCTGGAAACAAGCCGGGAGTGGTCAACCCTGCTGCCGAGAATTTTTTCCAGCTCCGTTGGGGCAATGCCGATCAGGTTGACACCGGTATTGGACAATTGGAACAGGTTATAACCAAGAAGCAGATACCAGGTAGCCCTTTGGCGTTTAATGAGCCCCAAAAAGATGTAGAGACAGAGGATACTGTCAAGGTAGACCAGCATTTCTGCTACCCGTCCCTGATAAATGGCACCAAAAAACGGTATGGGTTGACCGAAACCAGAAATGGTAATCAGAAAAAAGAATAGGTAGAGTCCGCCGAGCAGGGTGAGTCCCGGCGGTCGGCGGGGTTCATAGTCATTGTTGTCATCGCTTTCTTCCACGTAACGTACGTCGCTACGATGATTTCTTGCCGGCTCTCATATCGCTGATAGCAACACAGACAAAGATCACCAGCAGAATAAAAGCACAAAAAATCCAGTCAGCCACACTGAATCCAAACATGTCAACTCCTCTTGAATGCTTCTGCCGACTCCGCTATTAAACCGACATCCCGGTAGCAGGTCCCAAGAAGGTAGTATACTTCATTCATCGGGAATTGGGCGGAAAAAATCTCATCGGCTAGTACGTCCTTAATAATCTCGGCAGCATCATCGCTACAGCCATTGTGGTGCTGCTCAACCGCCACCGACAGTGCGGTAAGATAATCGAGGGGGGGAACCATCGGCGTTTTGCCGGCCAGGATACCGGCAATCCGTGCCTCGACCCGGGCCCGTTCTGCCGGTTCCAGCTCCCCGATGATGCCGCTCCAGATATCGGCAGCTTGCTCGTAACGCCCCAGCACGTAGAGCACTTCGCCGTACTCATAGATGGCATTCCGGTCATCCGGGTTCAGGGCAAGGGACGCTTTAAGATGTTTCTCTGCGGCATACCAACTTGAAACGGCCGTATGGAGACTTGACAAGCGGGAACCTTTATCCACAAAGGCCCGGGCAATTTCCAGCGGAAGGCCGGCATTGTCCGGATCAAGCAGTGTCATTATTTTAAGAAAATTTATCTTCCGGTCGATATAGGGGGTATCGACCTCTTTGGCTTCCAGCATAATGATCTGCCCCCCCAACTCGGAGACAATATGGGGATAGGCCTCCTTCAGCACAGCACCATACTCGGCAGCCCCCACACACTCGGGGTTGAGGCGCAATGCCTGATAGATGCCCCGCCCCACCATGTCGTAATCGGGGACTTCGGTCGCTTCGGCGGCGGCAAAGTCCTCCGCCAGCAGCGGGATCGGTGGTTTTTTCTGCCAACTGATGGCGACCATGCCATCCCGGCCACTCAGCATATATCCGTCAGGCGGCGTAAAATACCTGATCCCCTCCAGCAGGGTGGGGCTCACGGGGGATGTTTGTTTCATCGTTGTTGTTCCTCTCTTCCCGGAAACGTATTGATACCGGCGTTAACACCGACCATATGGTAAATGTGTACTTCATCCCACGGCTCATCCATAATCCCGTCGTGGATCGCCCAGCTCCGACCACAGACCGTCCGCTCCATGCCGGGCATCCGGAAGGGGCTCGAGCCATCAAGCCGCTGAAAATATTTCCCCCCCGGCTGAAATTCCCGGTCTATTTCCCGCATCAAGCGCTTCCCCCGTAGATAATCAAAGCCATATTTTTCGTAGCGAATGGCATTATCGTAGGAGAGCGGCTCTCCGATGATCATCTGCATGCCGAGGGAATCGGTAAAACGCTCCAGCAGCGGAAAAAACTCGGCAAACAGTTGCAGGCCGTGATGGGTCTGATTGGGAAACAGCCCGGCATTCATGGCCCGCAACTCTTCAGCAATATGGCGTCCGTGGGAGGCAAACCAGTTATTTCTCCCGCTTTCATCCACATCAACGGCATAGCTGGGGCTGGCCGGATCCCGGATGATGCAAAAACTGAGTTCCATCTGATGAAACTGGGTATCGGACAGTTCCAGAAAGAACAGGGTCACCGGATCATCCGGCCTCATCCGGGCCTCGATCCGCACCAGTGGTAAACCGAGTGGAGCAATAACGGTCACAAGTTTTTCCCCCGCCCGGTTGCAAAAAGAACCTTCAGCCAGTCCAAGGATTCTTCTGAGTCGGAGCGGTAGCAGAGCGGAGTAGACAGCTTCCTTCTCCGCTTCGCCAAGCCGGTTGATGGCCTGCAGGGAAGAGAGCGGTCTCCCTGAGACGTCACACAACTGACTATTGTCAGGTAAGATTGCCATGGGTTCCGAGTATGCCGGGAAAGATGGTCTTCTGTATCCGGGCGATGCTTTTTTGAAGGGAGGTCAGCGCAAGATCCCGCTCCGGTTCATGGGCCCAATGCTTGGCATCGAGCAGTATACGGTTCTGGTACCCCAGTGGTTCGATCATGGTAACAAATGATGACGGCAGGAGCGGGTCAAGTTCCACACCGTTCATGATCGCCCAGGCGATGGTCCAGGCCCGGCTGGTATTCATCAGATCGTATCCCCCACCCCCCAATGCCACCCAGGGGATTTTCAGCCGTTTGATCCGTGCCAGAATACCACTGTAACTATGGGTGGTAATTTCCAGGTTAGTGAGGGGGTCGGTGCGGAAGGTGTCTGCCCCAATCTGGGTAACGATAATATCCGGATCAAAGGCCGCCATGAGTGGATAGGCCACCTCGTCAAATGCCTTGAGATAGAGGGCATCATCGGTATGAGCCAGCAGCGGCACATTCACCGAATAGCCAACGCCCTTTCCTTCACCGGTTTCATCTTCGTAACCGGTACCGGGATAGAAATAGATACCACTCTCGTGGAGCGATATGGTCAGTACCTGATCCGTATCGTAAAAGGCTTCCTGCACACCATCCCCATGGTGGGCGTCAATGTCCAGATAGAGTACCCGTCTCCCCCGGGAAACCAGCCAGTTGATAGCAACGGCCGCATCATTGAGATAGGAAAAACCGGAAGCCCGCCCCCGATGGGCGTGGTGCCAACCACCGTTCATATTGAAGGCGGCGGCAAACCCTTCCTCTTCAACCAGTCGTGCCGCCTCAAAGGTCGCGCCGACCCCCAGGGTGGCATACTGGTAGAGCCCTTTAAAAACGGGGCATTCCGCATCGCCCAGACCATACCTGAAATCGGCTCGCGCCCCATCGGATTCACTGAACTCCCGGAGGCAGGCAAGGTAATCCGGGGTGTGGAACGACAGCAGCAACTCCTCCGTTACCGGCTGACAATCGCGGATCTCCATACCGGGGAGTTCAAGCAGTCCATAAGCCGCCATGAGATCGTGCGCCATGCGGGTACGCTGGATTTTAAACGGATGGTCATTGCCGTAATCAAAGGTGCCGAACAGGGGTGAATAGATCAGTGCGGTCCGGCTACCTTTCATGGTACTGTCTCGTAACGGCACAGCAATCCCGCCTACATTCTAAACTGGGACACTATGCGTTTCAGTTCCTCGGCCATGTTCGCCAGTTCACCGGCCGAACCGGCAGTATCCTGGGAGCTTTTCGACGCATCGCTCACCGCATCGGTGATCTGGTGCATGCTCTTGCTTATTTCCTGGGTAGTGGCCGTCTGCTCTTCCGCCGCAGTGGCAATCTGGTTGATCTGTTCCGTCAAATCACCAACCTGGGCCATGATTTCTTCCAGAGCGTGACCGGAACGGGAGGCATCTTCGGTACCCCGCTCAACCTCCTGCACCCCTTCTTCCATGGCATCCACCGCAGACTGGGTCTCTTTCTGGATCGCCTTGATCATTTCACTGATTTCCCTGGTGGCACGGGTCGTCCGCTCGGCCAGTGCCCGCACTTCATCGGCAACAACGGCAAAACCCCGTCCCTGTTCACCGGCACGTGCCGCCTCAATGGCCGCATTAAGTGCCAAAAGGTTGGTCTGGTCGGCAATGTCCTCAATGGTACCGACAATATTGCCGATCTGCTCGGAGCGGGTGCCCAGTGATGCCACGGTTTTGGCACTCTGCTGAACCTTGACGGCAATACGCTGGATGCTCTCTACTGCACGGCCAACCACATCTGAACCACTCTGGGCCGTCTGGGCTGCCCGATTGGATATTTCCACGGTACGGATACAGTTGTCGGCAATATCCGCCGACGTTGCCGCCATCTCTTCACAGGCAACGGCAACGGCGGTTGACTGGGAAGCGGCATTTTCAGTGCCATAGGCGATGGCAGCCGCCGTTCTATTGAGGTTTTCCGCCGATCCGGCCACATGAACGGCATTCTGGTTAATCCGGTAAACAATTTCCTTGAGATTATCCAGGAAACTGTTGAAGGCACGGGCAAGTCTGCCGGTCTCATCCTCCTGCACAACGGTGAGACGGCGCGTGAGATCTCCCCCCCCTTGTGCCATTTCCTCAAGATTGTCGGCCACATAACAGAGGGTTTTCGTGACACCGCTACTGACCGAATAGGCCAGCAGCAGACTCACCAGAGCGATAAACAGATTCAGCCCGAGGAACATCCACTTGATCTTGCTGGCCTCTCTCTGAACGTCATCCACATAGATGCCGCTCCCCAGCACCCACCCCCACGGCTCATAGAGCTTGACATAAGAGATTTTGGGTACCGGATCCTTTTCTCCCGGTTTTGGCCACATGTAATTGACGAAGCCGCTCCCCTTGCTTTTGCAGACCGCCACAAATTCAGAGAAAATTGCCACACCGTTGGGATCCTTGAGCCCTGACAGATCCTTGCCGTTCAGCTCCGGCTTGACCGGATGCATGATGCAGAGTGCCTGAAGGTCGTTGATCCAGAGATATTCTTTCTTCTCATAGCGCATGCGGGCGATGATCTCTGCCGCCTCTTTTTTGGCCTGCTCCAGCGGTATTTTTCCGGCCTTGGCATCGGTATCGTGCTGTTCAATGACCGCCAGGGCGGTTTCGACGATATGGCGGGTGGCGTCCTGTTTTTCCTTCATGATGTTGTCAACAACGGCAGGAATCAGGTAGAGGAAAAGGCCGGCGAGCATGATGAAAATACTCACAACGGTAATGGACATTATCTTTGACTGTATGCGCCAGTTTCCAAACCGTTTAAACATGGGCAACCTCCTGTGTATCTCGTAGTATTCGCTTCTTTACGTATACCGATTATCGGGGCATTCTAACTTAATTTTTAACTAATTCCAACGTAGAATTTAGGGGAATGGCACTTCTACCCTTTTAAAGGCAGCACTCCGTGCAGAAACGGATCCCTCTCAGAGCGGTTCACCGGCACGGCACCCCTGCCAACTCCCCCGCCTGCCCAGCTCATTAACAATGGCAAACCACATGGCATTATTTTTCAATCCCCACCGGGGTGCCACACAGATGTCCAGCGGTGCCGAACCGTACAGGCGTTGAATCGCAATTTCTGCCGGAAGCAGTTCCAGGAAATCGGCCACCGTCGTGACATAATCGTGGAGGGTCAGCGGCACAAACTCCCCCCGGCGATACCACTCGGCAAGCTCTGTTCCCTCAACCGCATGTAACTGGTGGAGCTTCAACGACTGTATCGGTAGCGTTGCCATAAAGTGAGCCGTTTTAAGAAAATCACTTCTGCTCTCCCCCGGAAAACCATGAATCAGGTGGGCACAGAGGTCAAAACTCCGCCCTGCCGCCCGCCCAACGGCGGCAACAAAATCAGCCCGTGTGTGTCCCCGATTGATACGCTCCAGTATGCCGTCGTCCATGGACTGGAGCCCCAGCTCAAGGCAAACATATTTCGTACGGGCGATTTCTGTCAGAAGCTCAAGGGCCTCATCGGTCAGTGAATCGGGACGGGTACCGACGGAAATGCCGATGACGTCCGGATGGTCGAGGGCGCGGTGATAGAGGTCGGCCAATAGGTCGGTGGAGCCGTAGGTATTGGTGTATTTTTGGAAGTAGATGATGAATTTTTCCGAGCCAAGCCGGATACGATGATAGGCCATGCCATCCGCCATCTGCTTTTCCAGTGGTATGGCGGACAGGGTTTCCTTTGGTGAGAAAGAGACATTATTGCAGTAGACACAGCCGCCGACCCCCTTGCTGCCATCCCGGTTCGGACAGGTAAAACCCGCATCCACGTTAACCTTACTGACGCGACAACCAAAGCGGCGACGCAGATAATGGCCGTAGGAATTAATATGCAACTGGTGGTGGATTGTCTGGTCAGGGGCGTTGGGCATATTCTTCGATCTTCTTCAGAAGGGTAAGGGCGGCACCCCGGGGGTCTGCAGCACCGAGAACCGCCGAAATAACGGCTACCCCCCGAATGGTGGCGGTAAATGTTTCTGATACGTTAGCCAGTGAGATTCCCCCGAGTGCCATCACCGGAATCCGTAGTGCGGCGGCCGTCTCCGTCAACCGCTGCAGACCGACCGGTGCCCCGTAGCGCAGCTTTGAGGGGGTTTCATAGACAGGGCCGAAGGTGACAAAATCGGCACCATCCCGCTGCACCCGCTCTGCTTCTTCCCGGCTATGGGCAGAATAGCCAATAATTTTGCCAGGGCCAAGGAGCTGTCGCACGGCAGAAACCGGCAGACCGGCAATGCCAAGCTGAACACCATCGGCTCCCACCGCCACAGCGACATCGGCACGCTCATTGATAAGGAGCCGGGCGTCATAGCGGTCGGTCAGCTGGCGCATGGCCTCAGCAGTGCGGTACATTTCGGCACCGGACAGATCCTTTTCCCGGAGTTGCACTCCCCTGACCCCGCCGTCAAGTGCCCGTTCCACCACCTCCAGCAGCTCCCTGCCCCCGGTCTGATGCCGGTCAGTAATCAGGTAGAGGCAAAAATCGGAGAGTGACATGAAATGCTGTTTACCCGATCATGCCATCCAGCGGACTGGACGCATTGGCGTAAAGTTTTCTTGGAATTCGCCCCGCTTTAAAGGAGAGCCTCCCCGCAATGACCGCCAGCTTCATGGCTTCTGCCATGGCGATGGGGTCCTGGGCACCGGCAATGGCGGTGTTCATCAGCACCCCGGCACAGCCAAGCTCCATGGCTACCGCCGCATCTGAGGCCGAGCCGACACCGGCATCAACAATGACCGGAACCGAGACGTTTTCCAGAATTATCCTGATATTATAGGGATTACGAATGCCGAGACCGCTGCCGATGGGTGCCCCCAGCGGCATCACCGCTGCGCAACCGATGTCCTCCAGCTTTTTACAGACAATCACGTCATCGCTGCAATAGGGGAGCACGGTGAAGCCCTCTGCCACCAGTATCTTCGCCGCCTTGAGCAGCTCTTCATTGTCTGGAAAGAGGGTTTTTTCATCCCCCAGCACCTCCAGCTTGACAAAGTCAGACATGCCGGCTTCCCGGGCAAGGCGACAGGTTCGCACCGCATCGTCGGCGGTATAACAACCGGCGGTATTCGGCAGGAGGGTGTATTTTTTGAGGTCTATATAATCAAGGAGCGACTCTTTGCTCCGATCAAGATTAACTCTCCGTACCGCCACCGTAATTATTTGCGCACCGGAGACAGCCAGAGCTTGGGCGGTCTGCTCAAAACTGGCATACTTACCGGTGCCTACCATGAGACGTGAAGAAAACTCACGCCCCCCTATGATTAGTTTATCCGTACATTGGGTCATATCGTTTGCCCTCCACCGACAAAATGGACTATTTCAATAGTATCGTTTTCAGCGAGTGCCTGTTGTTCGTAGGTTGCCTTCGGCACAATGTCACCGTTTCGTTCCACCGCCACCCGGTCCCTGCCGATGCTGAGTTGTATGAGCAGCGAAGCTACCGTACTTACTTCGGCAACCTCTGTCCTGTCACCATTGAGTGTGATCTGCATACCTGCCTCCTTCAAACAAAAAAAACCGCGGCAGCGGCTTGTGTGTTACCTCAATCGGCGCGCTTCCCTACGCCGGCATTACCCGGATCAGGTACGAAGGGTCACGGTACTTACCGTTCTCAGTCGAAACTCCCCCAGCTTTTGCTCAAAGTAGATGATTGATGTTCCGCTGTCAATTCATTTTAGTCAGATTAATCCGCATTACCCGATGGGTTATTTACGATGATTGGTTGCTCTCTCTTGAAAGATTCGGTAATTTCTGGCATGGTATCATCAGTAAAGCCCGTTCTTTCCGCTTTTTCATGGTTATTGAGAGTTGAGGAGTCACATCTAAAGCTATGTGCAAAAAAATATTTATCGGAGCCACCGGTCAGCATTGCGGTAAAACCACTATCAGCCTTTCCCTGATGCATCTGGCACAACAAAAATACCGGCGGGTCGGCTTCATGAAACCGATCGGTCCCAAGTGGATTGAGTTTAACGGCACCATCGTCGATAAGGATGCCGCCATGTTCTCCACGGTGTTTGGTGTTGAGGAAGATGTGGAACTGATGTCGCCGGTAACTTTGGCACCCGGTACAACCCGCCGTTTTCTGGATGGCGAAATGGATCCGGAAGCACCCCGCAAGGCTATCCGTGCCGCCTGTGATCGACTGGAAGAAAAATATGACTTTCTCATTATCGAAGGGGCCGGCCACGGCGGTGTCGGTTCGGTGGTGGGAATGAATAACGCCCGCATTGCCGCCGAATTGAACGCACCGGTGCTGCTGGTAACCGGGGGAGGCATCGGCAACGTCATCGACGCGGTTGAACTGAATCTGGCACTCTACCAGCGGGAACATGCCGACGTGCGAATCATCATGGCCAACAAGCTGGTTCCGGAAAAGCGCGTCAACACCCTTGGGTATCTGGAAAAGGCCTTTGCCGAAACCGACATCATGGTGACCAGTGCCTTTGATTACCTCCCCACCCTTGCCGACCCGACCCTGCTCCATGTGTCAGAACTGCTGGGACTACCACTCAAGGGGGATCCAACCGACCGGAGCCGTCTCTGCCATACCATCCAGCTGGGTGCCGCCTCGTCCCAACGGGTTATTGACAGTCTGGACGACTCCACCCTGCTGATCGTGACCAGTTCCCGGGACGAACTGCTGGTAACCGCCTCGTCACTCCACCACATTCCCGAATACCGAAAAAAACTGGCTGGCCTGGTTATTGGCGGTCATGTGGCCGTTTCGGATATCACCCAGCGCATTATCGATGACAGTAATATCCCCTATATCCGCATGGCGGAGACCTCGTCTGAGATATTTTATCAGCTGCGGGAGCATGTATCGAAAATCGGCCCCGAGGATCGGGAAAAAATTGATCTCATTAATTCCATCGCCGAGCGGTATATAAATTTTGAAGCAATTGACGCAATGATTTGAAAAAGCAGGGGTGGAGCAGGGGAGAACAATAAAAAGTTCTTGACCTTGAATGATTTTTGATATTTATAGAAATTACTCATTCTGTATTGGAGTTTGCATGATAGCTGTCACCCGTCTGGATAAACAGGTTATGTATTTGAATCCGGATCACATAATTTGCATTGAGGAAACCCCGGATACGGTCATCACGCTCCATAACGGTAATCGGTATATCGTCATTGACCGGGCTCGCAGCATCATAAGCCGGGTGGTTGCCTTTCGGGCTCGTATTTCCCGGCAGGCGGCGTTTGGTACCGCAAAGAAATACCTGGGGCGCACTGGCGTCAGCCAGTTTCAGTGCAGCATTGCACATGCGGAAGAGCCTCTTTCCGAGTATCAGGGGAAGCGTATCCCTACTCCATTCCACAGCCGGGATTATTAGCATATGGATTTAGCCACAGTAGTAGGAATCTTAATGGCCTTCGGGGCCGTCTTCGGTGGAGCCGCACTTGAGGGGGTTCATATCAGTGCCCTCATTCAGCCCACTGCGGCCATGATCGTGCTGGGGGGTACCTTTGGTGCCACCTTCGTCTGCTTTCCCCTGCCATCCATCATCAGCTCCTTCAAGGCGATCAAGATAGCCTTCCTTCCGGCCAAGGTTGACCATGAACAGGTTGTGAAAGATATCATCAACTACGCCACCAAGGCTCGTCGCAACGGCCTCATCTCCCTGGAACAGGAAGCCCAGTCGGCCAAGGATCCGTTTATCAAGAAGGGGATCTCCCTGGTGGTTGACGGTATTGACCCGCAGAAACTGCGAGAAACCCTTGAAGCGGATATCATGGCCTTTGAAGACCACACGAAGCATTCCGTCGAGTTTTATGAAGCCGCCGGCGGTTTCTCCCCCACCATCGGCATCATCGGCGCCGTGCTCGGGCTGATCCACGTTATGGCCAACCTCTCCGACACCTCAAAGCTGGGAGGGGGAATCGCGGTCGCCTTCGTGGCAACTATTTACGGGCTCATTGTTGCCAACGTTATCTGCCTGCCCATTGGCACCAAGCTGAAGATACGCATGAAAGAAGAGGTATTACGCAGGGTTATGATACTTGAGGGGTTGATCGCCATTCAGAATGGTGAGAACCCCCACTTTATTGAACAGAAGCTGATGTCCTTTGTCGGCGGCGGGCACTAATTAACCATGGCACTGAAAAAAGAACCTGAAAAGCATGTAAACCATGAACGCTGGCTGGTCTCCTATGCCGACTTTATCACCCTGCTCTTTGCCGTTTTCGTCGTGCTCTACGCCATGGGGCAAAGCGACAAGAAAAAGGTGGAAGAGGTGGTCGCTGCTATTCAGCAATCCTTCGGTATGGCAACAGCTGGTGCCACCGCACCAAAGGTCAATGTCATAACCTCATCGGCTATCTCTGCAATTCCCACACTCAAGCCGGAAATCAAATCGACACCGATGGCCAAACCACGCAGCGGCCAAACCAAGACCCGGGCTGAAGAGAAAGACTTTCGACAGATAAAATCGGCGGTCGATGCCTATCTGACCAAGCAGGGTGCCCAGAGCAAGGTGACCCTTGAAATAACCCGCCGGGGGCTCATTGTCAGCCTCAAGGAAGCGGGTTTTTTCAACTCCGGCCAGGCAGCCATCAAACCGGAAGCGTACGAACTGGTCAATACCATAGCCGAAGTGATGTCCCAGTATAACAATCCGCTTCGCCTGGAAGGGCATACGGACAATGTTCCCATCAATACCAGTCAATTCCCGTCGAACTGGGAACTTTCCACCGCACGGGCAACCACCGGCCTCAAATATCTGCTAAGAAACTATGATATTGACCCCAACAAGATATCAGCAACCGGCTATGCCGAATTCCGCCCCATTGCCGACAATGGAACCGCCGAAGGGAGAGCTAAGAATCGCCGGGTCGACCTCGTCATGCTTTCCGGTGATGCCGAGCGCGGTGAGCCCTGACGTGCCGTATTACGGGTCCTGTGTACGCCGAAACAGATAGACCGCCCCATCAAGCTCCGGTGGCAGCAGCAGGCTGCTGAGTGCCGGTTCCTCCGCAAAATCGAAGGCCGTCTGTTGGTGATATGCAGCCCAGTTTCCTGCGGCAAAATGGTGACGACTGCCGATAACAATATACAGCTGCACACTTTTGGTTCTGAAGACCTGCTGTTCAAAGCGGTTTCCGGCCGGGGGCCAGGAGCAGATCACCACCGGTGGCAAGTATTCTCGGAGTGCCTCACCCGCTTCACGCTTTTCCACCTGGTGGGGATAACGCACCTCATGCTGCCAGCTATGGTCGTCGGTTGCCACTATTTTCACCCCCTTTTCCCCCAGAAAACGGCTCAGAGTGCCATCTCCGGCAGCAATTTCCAGGCAAAAGCGACCAGCGATCAACCGGGACAGCGCAGCAATCAACGGCTCTGAGTAGAAACAGTAAATCCCCTCCGGTTGCACCAGCGGCATGAGCAGTTTGCGCTGCCAGAGCAGGGGCCAGAGCAGACGAAACCAGAACAGGGACACCGGCTTTCGCACCAACCCCTCCGTAAAGAGCAGTTTCTGCGCCACCATGCCATTGATGAGATTGAAGCGGACTTTCCCCTTGACGATACCGGTCGCCTCCGAAATCAGGTGCTGCTTGACCGCCAGATGGGCCATGCGCATCCGAATCATCTGCAAGGCAAGGGGAGTGGCGTTCTTCCGGTCAGCACGACTCCCCCGGTACTTCTGCTCCAAGTGCTGTTCCTCAGTCTGTAACCGTTTGAGATAGACCGGCAGTCCTGCCGCAGAGCCTTCGGCCAGCAGTGTGGCAAGTTCCTGTCGCACCGCTTCCCTTATCTCCGGATAACGAGCCTCCAGCTCACCGAGCGACGGTTTTCCCCCCAGCCATTTCAGTATGTTTTCCGGTTGTTCATTCATTACAGCCGCTCCGTACACGATCTGTTTTCAAAAAAGTCCATTCCCCAAAAGCACAAATGACGTATTCTGTCGCAACCTTCTGGTATGCTTCCCGTACATTTTAAATGACACGGGGGAGATATGGAAGCGATAATGATAGCAGGAGTTGCAGCTGTGGCGGTTGGCGGGTGGTACTCATTCCTCGATCTGTTGGCGGATTTCAATATCAAGGTCAGCAGACCCCGGATCGCTGTGCGGAGTGACCGTTGTGCCGGTCGGCGTATGCCTGTGCAGCGACGGATCAAGCAGATGGCGGGGGTGAACGTTTGACAGGGCTTTCAGCAAACTGCTTTTGACATGGGGAATGTCTTTCTGCAACTCGGTAAGTAGACGTTTCATCCGTTTGCGCTGGATATCGGCAGTGCCACATACCGGACAGCAGCAGCAGACAATGGGCAACTCTGCCTGTCGGGAAAAGGTGATAATATCCTCTTCCAGCAGGTACACCAGCGGTCTGATGACGGTAATAACACCATTATCCGCCAGCATTGAGGCCGCCATTGATTTGAGTGAGCCGACAAAGAACTGGTTCAGCAGCAGTGTCTCAATAAAATCGTCCTCATGGTGACCGAGGGCAAGCTTGTTACAACCAAGACTTTGAGCCGCCTCATACAGTGCGCCCCGCTTCAGGCGGGAGCAGATGGAGCAGTAGGACGAGCCGGGACGGCGTTTTTCCTGAATGATAGCGTAATGTTCACTGGGCACCATCCGGTATTCAAAACCACGATCCCGCAAGAACCGTTCTATGACGTCAATGCGATAGCCGGGGTAGCCGGAATCAATATTAACCGCCACCAACTCGAAAGGTACCGGTGCCCGCCTGCGCAACTCCTCAAGCAGCAGGAGCAGCGTGTAGGAATCTTCCCCCCCCGATACCGCCACTGCGATCCGATCCCCCGCTTCAATCAGGCCGAAGTCGCCAATGGCTTTACCGATGCCGTGGCGTAGTTTTTTGAAGTGACGGCTCTCCCGATAATCGGTAGCCGGAACAGACTGTTCTGAAAGGTTCATGGTTTAGACCCGTCCGAGGAAGCTGCGCACCAGCGGTGCAAAGGTTTCATGTTCCAAAAGAAAAGCGTCATGACCATAGGCCGAGGTAATGAGATGATATTCAACATCCTTACCCAGTTCTTGTAAACAGGCAACCATCTCTTCGGTCTGATAGGGGGGGTAGAGCCAGTCAGAGCTGAAGGCGTAGAACTGGATCGGCACCCGCACCTGACTGAAGGCCTCCGCCATGGATTCGTACCCCCAGGCAACATCGTAGAGATCCAGTGACTTTGCCAGATAGAGGAATGAGTTAGCATCAAAGCGATCCACAAAATTGTAGCCGTTGTAGTTCAAATACCGCTCCACTTCAAACTGGCCGAAAAAATCGAACTGGCCGTCACGGGCGGAAAACCGGCGGCCAAACTTGCTGTTCATGGATTCATCGGAGAGGAAGGTGATGTGGCCGATGCCACGAGCCAAAGCAAGACCATCTTTTGGATTGTATTTATACTCCCCTTTACGCCAGGTAGGGTCGTTGTAGATTGCCCAGCGTGCCACCGCATTGAGGGAAATTGCCTGGGGCGAGGGGCGGGGTGTGGTGGCAAGGGCGATGGCCGAGGCGATGGCCTCAGGATACTGGGTTGCCCACTCCAGTGCCTGCATCCCCCCCATACTCCCCCCCATCACCGAGTGGAGACGGTTGATGCCCAGTGAGTCAATGAGCAGCTTCTGCGCCCTGACCATGTCGCGAATGGTGATCACCGGGAATGACAGGTTATAGCGTTTGCCGGTTTTGGGATTAAGGGAGGTCGGCCCGGTGGAGCCGAAACAGGAGCCGATGACATTTGAACAGATAATAAAGTAGTGGTCGGTATCAAGGAGTCGTCCCGGACCGACGATGGCATCCCACCACCCCGGTTTGGTTTCGGAAGGGTCACGCTTACCGGCCAGATGGGCATCACCGGTCCAGGCATGTTCAACCAGGATGGCATTACTGCGGGCGTCATTGAGCTGCCCGTAGGTTTCGTACACCAGTGTAATGGGCGCGAGGATACGGCCGCTATCGAGACGAATTCCGGCTTCAAAGAGCTTTGATTGCTCCGTTATATAGCTTTCTGACATAAAAAACCCTTCACATCTTCAGGCTGAGTGGGCTCAACGGGATGGGAAGGGGCTGATATCGTTACAGCACACCTCTCATCTTTGCCCAAGGGCAGGATTTAGCACCTGACGTCTCAGGAACTCGGAACTAAATTCCAAGCACCTAAATGACCGGTTGCTGTGGCTTCGCAGGGCCTTTTCCCTCCACCACTCTCGATAAGCAGGTTCTTTTTAAGACGATACGAAATATTGTCGTCTGTTGTCAATAAAATTGACACCGGGCGGCGGGATAATTTATGGCTTCTAATATAGAAAGAGCCGTAAAGCAGCACAGAACGGACAATTCTGCGTGCTTTACGGCTCTGGCTGGGTGTAACGAGACAATTTTCCGCTTTAAACCATTGTCACATTACGTCTAGAACAGTTTCAATACTGACTGGGCAGCCTGTGAAGAGAGACTCAGAGCTGTGGTTCCCAGTGACTGACGGGTTTGCAGAGCCAGCATGTTTGCACCTTCCTGGTTCATATCGGCAAGGGTAAGATTGTCCGAACCGACCTGCAGCGTGTTGATCATCGAGTCAGTGAACGACTGACGGGTGGTGATCGTAGTCAGGTTACTTGCCAGTGACGAAGACTGGGTACGCAGGGTAGTCAATGCCGTATCCATAAAAGCATTGGTACTAGAAGCGTTACCGCTTGTCATCCAGCTCCCTGCGGAAGAAATACCGAGGGTTGAAGCATCGGCACCGAAACCGTTCACTGTCAGATTGGCATCGCCGGTTTTTTGGCTGAATTCAATTGAAAGGGTACCGGACGTCAACAGGTTGGTACCACGGTACCCGGCGTCACTTGCCAACGTGGTGATCTGACTGGCGATCGTGTTGAACTGGGTTTCGTAAGTAGCCTGTGACAACGTGTCGTTTGTTGATGCCGCTGCACTGGCAAGGCCTTTGGCTGACTGAATCAGTCCAGTAATCGCAGAGATGCCGTTATCGGCACTCTTGATTGTCTGCACCGCTTCACTCATACTGTCTTTGCGGTCTGCCAGGTCGCTTGCGCGGTTGGTTGCGGCCTGGGCGGCAAAGAAGTTGGTCGGATTGTCGAGAGCGGTATTAACTTTCTTGCCGCTACTCAACCGGTTCTGAGTCTGCGTGACTTGCGTCGCAGTCTGTTGCAGGGCGAGGAGATTATTCCTCATACCTGCGGTGAGCGAGATGTTTGAAACTCCCATGATCGTGCTCCTTTTCTGGTTGATTCCGAGTGTCTCGGAGGCGCTTTCTGCGCTATCGTTACTTGTCGGCATTTTTGGCGAATACTAGAGTTAAAACATACGGATTACGCCTAAGGGACAGGCCATGAGGAAGACACTTTTTATTTGTGACGAGGAATCAAGGCGATAGGGTTGCTGAGATGTTACCATGGTGGGTGAAACGCGAAGATAGGATCGGAGAAACTGAGTGAGGTGAAGGTGCTGCGGGGGCAGTGATTACCACTGCCCCCGCGCGTTATTACTACCCGTCAGAACGACTGTGTACCGTTGCTGACAGAGTATCACCAATATTTTTTAATTTTGATTCTTTCTCAGCCAGTTCTTGCAAAAGGTCTCCCCGCTCAAAAAAACGACTGTTTTTGGAGTCATTGAGGTTCTGCTTGAGTTCGCTGATTTCCTCTCTCAGTTTTGATGCCATTACCTTGAGCAGTACGTCATCATCAGAATCGGAAAGTGCTGAAAAATCGAAGGCACCCGCTCCACCAACTGTCGTTGTGTTGTCAGCATCGCGGGGTGCCCCTGTGGCACAGGACGTACCTTCTGCGCAGCTTGCTCCCTCGGCACAACAGCCGCAGCCGCCAGCAAAACCGCATCTTTTCAGGACAGATAATCCTGCAGAACCGGCAACAATTCCTACCAGCATTCCGACGGCCGGTGCAGCAACTCCGGCGGTCATAATTGCCAAGGTTCCTCCCCCAACAGCAACCCCGGAAAGCAAAAGTGCTTTCTTCGATGGCCAAATCATCATTAGTCTCCTGTCATGTGTTAGTCTATATGTATGTACTCACCTAATATTATTTCATTTTATTACATTATTTTTACCTCTAAATGCAATATATTTATCGAGGTCGCTCACTATTTTATCAGATGCCGTAGTTACTTTGCAGGTGGAATCGGACGAAAAAAAGCTACTCTGTAGAGTGTCTTCTCCGAATGGTAGACCGAATCGAGAGTGAATCCGTAGACAACATCAGTCAGGGCGGCATCTGGTATGGTGGGGTTTATACCTTCTAGTACGAGGAGATCAACCTGATTGCGCAGCGCATACTGATAAACCTCCGATGGTTCCGCAACGGGGAGTGCGGTCCAGAGTCCGTTGAGATGGTATATCAACTTATTCCAGGGAACCATATAGTTTTTCCCTGCACCATAATGTGCCGCAGCCCATTGCCCTGCTTTACGGGCATCTTCGGCCAGCAGGGATTTCTGGCTGGCATTTTTATCCTTGGTTACCGTTGGTGCGGGTAACGGAGTGGCGTACCAGGGGAAAAGCGTTGCCCGTAAGCCATGATAGCGGTCAACGTAATAGGCCATAAGTACCAGAGTGAACAGAGTAACGACAATGGTTCCAGTTGATTTCCTGTTAATAAAAACAGTGTCAACCCCCCGTACTAACCCAATGGTTGCCAGGATGGTGAGCAGTGGTGAATAGGGAACCAAGTATTTCCACCACCCTCCGGTGAAAACCGGTAGAATAAACAGGATGAGGAACGGAGCGGCAAGTATGAGCTTCTTGCGTCGAGATGGCTGCTCCCAGGGCAGCAGCAGAGCATACAAAGCAAGGAGGGCCAGATAAACCGGGTATACATTCGGGTACTGAAGGGCACCGCTGTTGTTGGCCGGTCTACCGGGCAACTCAGACAATAAATTAGTGACATAGACACGGGCACTCTTCCCGGGATCCTGTAGAAGATAGTGTACCAGATCACCAATTCCAGACGGGACTTGCCATTTGAGCTTCAAGCCAGGTGTAAGTCCCCATAAGTCCTCATTTTCCTGTTCAACTATGGTGTGATCTTTGTAGACCTGCCCCTTCATCCAGATCAGCACATAGGTCGCTTTAGGGCTGATTACGAAGGTTCCGTAGTTTTTCTTGAGAAAGAACAGGTAGGGTGACGCTGTGAGCAAGAATGCCACCAGCAGTGTGGCCACAATTTTGAGTACGTTCGAACACCTCAGCTGTTTTCTCTGGTCGAGGAGAAGTGCCGTAACAGATATGACCATGATGAGGAAGCCTTCAGAGCGGCTTAAGTAGGCACAGCAGAACAGACAACCGGCTCCGGCTGCTAAGAGCAGTGCAGTACGGGTAACAGCGCGATCAAGCAACCCTAACGCACTTAAGAGAAAGACAGTATAATAGATCTCCGGTTCCGTTGAAAAGATGATCCAGAGATAGTGGGGGGTGACCGCCGTCACCAGCGAAGCGATGCAAGCAACTTTCCGCCCCGCAAGGCCAACCGCAAGATAATAGACCGAGGCGGTCAACAGCACACCCATTACCGGTGCAATAAGTCCAGCGGTTCGTAGAAGATCATGTATGCCGAACAGGCTGTCTGTTCCGGCGATAATGAGAGACGGCAACGGAGTTGCCCAGAGAGCCTGCCAGCCAAGGCCGATGCCCATCTGGATATTTCTGGCAATTTGCAGGTAGGTATGGCCGTCTGAGGTAAGACCCGTGGGGTGATAAAATCGCCAACAGACTACTACGGAAAAAAAGATTGGCAGCAAAAAGCTCGCGTTTCTGAACGTACCCTTGAGACGCGCTGCTGTATTTGATGGTTTCATTATAGGTATTCAACTCTGTTACGGCCGCGTGATTTTGCCAGGTAGAGTAGTTCGTCAACCTGGTTGAGAATGTCTTCACAGGTTTGATCCAGTGTACAGGTTACCACCACGACCCCTAAGCTTGCCGTGACGTGTGCTGCGGCCTTAGAAGAATCATGGGGAATTGCGCAATCGACGATGGTCTGACGAATTTTCTCCGCAATGGTAACAGCACCACGCAAATCCGTCTCCGGGAGAATGCAGGCAAATTCCTCCCCGCCATACCGGGCGACAAGGTCAGCCGGACGGGTGATACAGCTGCTGATTGCCTGACTGACCGTCCGCAGGCAATCATCCCCCTGGACGTGACCATAGGTGTCATTGTAGGATTTAAAATAATCTATATCAAGCAGTATGAGGGCCAGCTCCCCACCGGAACGGGTGTGGCGGGAGTACTCGCGATCGAGAACTTCATCAAAACGCCTCCGGTTGGCCACGCCGGTCAGCCCATCGGTAAAGCTCAGGGACTTGTATCTGCGGTTAGCCTCTTCAAGTACAAACTCAGCCTGCTTTCTTTCGGTAATATCACTGATAATGCCGGTAAAAAGCCGCTTATTGCCGAGCTGCATTTCATTGACGCCCAGCTGTACCGGAAACAGGGTGCCATCCTTACGCAAACCGGTGGCTTCCTTCCCTTTGCCCATGATGTGGGGCACCCCGGTCTGTAAATATCGATTCATATAGCCGCCGTGCTCCGAATGGTACGGTTCCGGCATCAACAGAAGAATGCTTTTGCCGATTACTTCCTCAGCAGCGTACCCGAATATCTGCTCTGCCGCATGATTAAATTCTTCAATTACCAGATCGGTATTAATGACAATAATCGCTTCCATTACCGTATCAACGATGGAACGCACTCTTTCAGAGCTGACCTGTAATTCATCCTCGACCCGCTTTCGGTATTCAATCTCTTTCAGCGCCATGCGATAGAGCTGACGACTTTCCTGGGCTGTCAGCATTAAATCGGTCACATCCTGAATGGAGACAACAGCGTAAATGCAGCCATTGAGCGTCGTGGGAGTTACGGTGGTTTGCAGAATCCGTTGCTGGCCATCAATTCGGACAGAGGGGATAAAATGAGGATGGAGCTGGGGTGAAAAGACCACCGGAGGGCCGGCATCAAAAATAGGCAGTATCCTCCCGGCGTAGCGTACCGTACCCAGATGGGGATACCGATCAACAATGGAGGTTCCAACGACCTGTGCAGAGGGGATACCGGTCCAGTCGGCCAGGAGCTTGTTCCAGCTGACGACGGCCATATCCCGATCCAGGATCATAACACCAATCGGTATGGTGTCCATTATGTGTAACAGTTGAGCAATCATCTGACTAGGCACAGCGTCCCCTACCCATAAATTGCTGAGTCAAGTGCATCAACAAAAAAATCAAAGGCACCTACTTCAAACAGCAAAAGAAACTCTCCCGTAATATGGCGGCTCTGTACCGTAAATCGTGTGGTTATCTCAAGGGCGGCACTGTCATTACGGAGAATCGGCAACAAGATTTCTCCCAGATTCCCCACATAATAGGAAGGAATTGAGTAGTTGAGCCGGGAATGGAGAATGTTGCCAATGGAGCCAACCACCGCGTTGAGCAAAATATTGCCTATTTCTGTGAGCGTGCCGGACTTAATGGCGTCAATATCATCGACGGGAGTCTCTTCACCCAAGAGCATGTCAACCAGCTTTGAAGCACTGTCGGAGGAAAACAACAGGGTTGATAAACCACTGAATTGGCCGTTAAAAGGGAGTGAAACCAACGATATGGTATCTGCACACCGATTGTTGATATGATCGCTCAGTGCCGATGGTGCAATAAAAACAATGCTGGGAACCTCAAGCAGTATGCGGTTGGCAAGCAGCTCATTGAGCGTTCCGGCCGCTTTACCAAGGCTAATATTAATTATTTCTTTCAATGCATCAAGCAACTCATCCGAAAGATTCATATTTCTTATTCCTTTGTCAGTGCATTCTCAATGAAGGTGAGTAACTGCTCCTCGTCAGGCGGCTTGTTAAACAGAGTGGCTGCACCGAGCCCGAGGCATATCGCTTCGGTGTCTTTTTGTATATCAGCAGTGACCATGATAACCGGTATGGTATTCCCCTGCTCTCGTAATGCTTCAAGCAGCGCGAATCCATCCATATCGGGCATCAACAAGTCACTGATGATGAGATCCGGCGTTGCCGTCTGAAGAAGGGCAAGCGCACTGTTGCCGTTGTCTGCGGCGAGCACGCTGTGCCCCCCCTTTTTCAGGACTTTTCCTATCTGGAGCCGGGAAAACGATGAATCATCTACATGCATAATAATAGCCATAAGCTCCCTCACTTGGATCGTGCCCCCACAAGTGGCGTCTCATCAATCGTTTATTTTAACCGTTGATATCAATCGAGTGATAATCCGGCAAATTAACGTTAGATGCACGTCTGGTCAAGATAATAATTATTAACACAGGAAGCGGGATTCATGCGGCAGTTATACTGCATGCTAATAATAACAGTATGCCAATTAAAATATATTCGTAATACTGAAAATTTGTCAGACAAATAATCCATTGGATTTCAGCCCCACGCCTGTTATAATTAACCACTGTTTTTCAATCCATGGATTGGTGAGCCACTTCACCGGTCGAAAGAATATGCCCTATGCCGATTTCAACGATTTTAATTTCCCGATGTTTCCGTTATCTGCCCCATACCATCGGGTTGACACCATGAAGAACAACCACGGCTCCCTCGCTATTTTGTTCTCCGCATCCGAAGCAGCTCCCTTTGCGAAAGAGGGGGGCCTGGGCGATGTGGTTGGGGCACTCCCCAAATATCTGGCTTGCATGGGACATGACGTGCGGGTGGTACTTCCCCGTTATTACAGCGTCAACCCGGATAAATTCAATCTGAAACTGCTCCCCGGTACCCTGGTGGTACCCATGGGTATCATGGGGCACCAGTATTGCGGTGTCTGGGAAGGACGGCTTCCCGGCAGTGATGTGCCGGTCTACCTGCTGGAGCACCAGGGGTACTATGGCCGCGCCGGCCTCTATCAGGAACGGGGAGAGGGGTATCTGGACAACGACAACCGTTTTGTCTTTCTCTCCAAGGCGTCCCTTGAACTCTGTAAAATGCTTGACTGGACACCCGACGTGGTGCATGCCCACGACTGGCATACCGGTGTCATTCCGGTACTCCTCAATACCTCCTATCTTCATGACCGGTATGTGGGCAATGCCGCCTCACTGCTGACACTGCACAATATGCAGCATCAGGGGAATTTTTATCCCGGCCTGATGGAGGTGCTGGGGGTCGGCTGGAAGCACTTCACCTACCTGGAGCTGGAGATGAATGACCAGGTGAACCTGCTCAAGGGGGGCATTTATCATACTACCCTGCTCAACACGGTCAGTGAAGAGTATTCCCGGGAGATCCAGACCGCCGCCTTTGGCTGGGGACTGGAAGGAGCCGTCCGCGATCGGGCCACCGATCTGAGCGGCATCCTCAACGGCGTTGATTATGAAGAGTGGGATCCGGCCACCGACCGTTTTATCGCTGCAAACTACACCCAGAAAACCGTCAAAAAGGGAAAAGCCGCCTGCAAACGTGATCTGCAGGCCGTCATGGGGCTCCCCCAGCGGGATGATGTGCCGCTCTTTGGCATCGTTTCCCGTATGGTCAAGCAGAAAGGAACTGACATCCTCGCCGAAGCTATCCACCGGATTCTTACCATGGATTGCCAGTTTGCGGTGGTTGGTAACGGTGAACCATGGGCACACTTTTACTTTGGCGACATCGCGGCTCAGTACCCGGAAAAATTCGCCTGCCATATCGGTTATAATGAGGCATTGGCTCACAAGGTTGAGGCGGGATCGGACTTTTTTGTCATGCCATCGGCCTTTGAACCGTGCGGCTTGAACCAGATGTACTCCCTCGCCTACGGAACCCCCCCCATTGTGCGAGCCACCGGCGGCCTGGATGATAGCGTGGAAAACTTTAACGAAGCGGTGTCAACCGGCGACGGTTTCAAATTCTGGAATCACAGTGCCACGGCACTGTATGACACCGTCGGTTGGGCGGCCTGGACATTTTTCAACAACCCCAAGGGGCTGGCAGCTCTGCGGAAAAACGGCATGAGAAAACGTTTCACCTGGGAGGTAGCTGCCCAGAAATATGACGAACTGTACCGCCTGGCTATTTTGAGACGGCGGGGGGGGGAATATTTCCGCAACCGTTTCGGGGAATAAGCCGCTGCCATGGTGAACCGGCACCTTCAAACGACGGAGGATCTTTCCGCCTTTATTGCCCACCTCGATGCTGCCGGTGAGCTCTGCCGGGTTCACGCCGTTGTGGATCCGCTCCTGGAAATCGCCGCCATTACGGATTATGTCTGCAAACGTCCCGGTGGTGGCACGGCTCTCCTCTTTGAGCAACCCGCCGGAGCCCATTTCCGGGTGGCGACCAATCTGTTCGGCTCAACCGGCAGGCTCTGCCGTGCCTTGGGCATTACTGCTCTTGACGAATTGACCAGGCGACTGGGGCACCTGCTCGATTTGCTTCCGGTCGGCGACTTCGGCTCCCTTGACCCGGGCTTGGAACAACTGTTTGAGTTTAAACGTTTTACTCCCCACACCTGCAACGAACCGGATGCTGATTTACAGCAGATGATGCCCCCCGATTTGACCCGTATCCCGTTCCTCCAAAACTGGCAGGAGGATGGCAGCAGCGAGGGGTTCCCCCGCTATCTGACCCTCCCCCAGGTGTACACGGTTGATCCCGAAGGGGGAACCGCCAACTGTGGCATGTACCGGGTTCAACTTCGGGGGTGCCGTTCCGCCGCCATTCAATGGAAACCGGGCAGCGGGGGGGCACGACATGCCGAACAGTACCGCCAGGCGGGGACAAAGATGCCGGTTGCCATCGTACTGGGGGGGGCACCGGCAGCACTATTCTGTGCCCTGCTTCCCCTCCCCGGAGCCCTTGATGAATTGACCTTTGCCGGTTTTCTGGGGGGAGCCCCCCTCACCACCGTTCCATGCCGCACAGTGCCACTGCGGGTGCCCCGTGGTGCCGAGCTCGTCATAGAAGGCTATGTGGATCCGGCGGTTCTGGTCACTGAAGGCCCCTTCGGCAACCACACCGGCTCCTATTCGGCCGCCGCACCGGCACCGCTTCTGGAAGTAACCGCCATTGACCACCGTCCCGGAGCGATTGTTCCGGCCACCATCGTTGGCCCCCCTCCCATGGAGGACTGCTGGATGGCACAGGTGTGGGAACGGCTGCTGCTGGCCTTTCTGCGCAAGCTGCTGCCGGATATTGTCGATATCCACTTCCCCCCCGAATGGGTTTTCCACCAGAGTGCCATCATTTCCCTTGAAAAACCGGGCCCCGCCATGGTACGGAACTGTGCCGGAGAGTTGTGGCGTCTCCCCTGGTTTGCCGCTGCCCGGATTTTGGTGTTTATTGATGCCGGAACTGGACCGGCCACACCGCAGCATGCCGCCTGGAGAACCATCAATCTGACCGATCTTACCCATGATATGTTCAGAGACCCGAAGACCGGACGGCTGGCCGTCGATGGCACCGGCTGCCGACACCCCCGCACGAAACCGGGCAGGGGCGATGACATGGCCTCCCATCTCACCAGTCGCTGGAAGGAGTACCGCATACCGTGACCGACCTCATGAAAAAAATTGGCATCTTTTTGGAGATGATCAAGTTTGCCCATACCATCTTTGCGCTCCCCTTCGCCCTGACCGGTGCCTTGCTGGCCGCCGGAGGACTCCCCTCCCTCCACCAGACGGCCTGGATCATACTGGCCATGGTCGGTGCCCGTACCGCGGCAATGGCCATGAACCGGCTCATTGATGCCGACATTGATGCCAGGAACCCCCGCACCGTAACCCGGGCACTGCCGGCCGGACTGCTCGGCAAGGGGCTAACCCTCTGTTTTATCATTGTCTCTTCGCTCCTGATGCTATTTTCTGCTCACATGCTGGGGCCCCTCTGTCTTTATCTGTCACCGGTGGCACTCTTTTTTCTGCTGCTCTACTCCTACTGCAAACGCTTCACCTCACTGGCCCATGTGGTGCTCGGCATCTGCCTGGCGGCCGCCCCCATCGGTGCCTGGGTGGCGATCAAAGGAGCTATCGAAGGTCCCGCCCTCCTTTTAGGGGGGGTGGTGCTGTTCTGGGTGGCCGGCTTCGATATTCTCTACGCCCTGCAGGATCTGGAGTTTGACCGGAAGGCCGGGCTCCACTCCATTCCGGTATTGCTGGGGGTGAACGGCTCCCTCCGGGCAGCACGCATTTTCCATGTTATTATGGTCGGGCTGCTGTTTTCGCTCTTTAATCTGATGCAGCTTGGGCCGTTCTTTCTGGCCGGTATTATCGTCACCATCGCCATGCTGCTCTATGAACACTGGCTGTTGAGAAACGGTGACCTGACCAAGCTGAATGCGGCATTTTTTAACATGAACGGCTATATCAGCGTGGCCATTGTACTCTTTACGGCCGCCGATGTACTGACGAGGTAACGCCATGATTCCACAACATGTATTCATTGCACTGACCGGTGCCTCCGGCTCCCTGTACGGGCTCCGGCTGGCGGAACAACTGGTTTTGAATTCGGTGCAGGTCACTTTCTGTGCCAGTTGCAGCGGCACGGCGGTCTGCCGGGAAGAGACCGGCCTTGACCTGTCGGGCGATCTGGAAAAGGCGGGGGGACGGCTCCGGGAACATCTGGAAATAACATCCGGCATCACGCTGGTACATCCCGATGATCTGTTCTGTCCCGTTGCCAGCGGCTCTTCGGCACCGGATGCCATGGTGGTGGTGCCCTGCAGCATGGGAACCCTGGCGCGGATTGCCGTCGGTGTCTCCGGCAACCTCATCGAACGCTGTGCCGATGTGATGCTCAAGGAGCGACGACCGTTACTGCTGGTCCCCCGGGAAACCCCCCTCTCCGATATCCATCTGGAAAACATGCTGAAACTCTCCCGCTCCGGTGCCCGCATCATACCGGCCATGCCGGCCTTTTACAGTCAGCCGGACACCATTCTGGATCTGGTTGATTTTGTGGTGGGGAAGATTCTCGATCAGCTGGGGATGGATAATGACCTGTATAAACGGTGGGGAAGCCGCTAGGCTCGCCTCGATGCCGATTCCTGCTCCCTTCGCCTCCTATCTCCAAAAACGGGGAACCAATCCCCCCTGGCAGCTGGACATGGTGCCAGAGGGGCGTTACGATGCTGCCATCGTCATCCCGTCACGGGCCGAAGCTGTTGATCTGCCACTGACGCTGCAATCCCTCTCCCGTAACCCACCCCACCTGTTGGAGCGAACCCTTATTCTGGTCGTGGTCAATCAGCGGTCTGACGTAGCGGAGAGCGAAACCGCCGATAACCAGACTACCTTGGAACAGCTTCCCCACTGGAAGGAGCAACTGGGGCTTACCAACCTCTGCTGGGTCGATGCCGCCTCGCCGGGGCGGAAGCTTCCCCTGAAGCAGGGGGTTGGTCTGGCACGAAAAATTGGCATGGATCTGGCGCTCACCTCTCTTGATTACCGGAGCGACCCGCTCTTGATCTGCCTTGACGCCGATACCATCGTGCAGCCGGACTATCTTCCGGCACTCTCTCACCATTTTGCCACCACAACCGCCGGAGGGTGCAGCATCCCCTATCGGCACAGAGCGGCCGCCGATCCGGCCGGTCAGCAGGCCATCGACCGCTATGAACTGTTTCTGCGCAGCTATATCCTCGGTCTGGAGCTGGCCGGTTCCCCCTATGCCTTTCACAGTGTAGGGAGTGCCATGGCCTGCCGGGCTTCGGCCTATGTGGCCGCCGGGGGGATGAACCGTCGCCTTGCCGGTGAAGATTTCTATTTTTTGCAGCAGCTACATAAAACATCCGGGGTGACAGCCCTGAGCGGCACCGTGGTTCATCCCTCCCCCCGCGCTTCGGAACGGGTGCCATTCGGCACCGGGCGTTCCGTGGGGGATATGCTGATCCAGGGGAAGCAGCGGGTGTTGTTTTACCAGCCGGTGGTCTTTTCAGTGGTGGGGCAGTGGCTGGCCGAAATGGCACGCCACGGCGGAGCCGATGCCACGGAACTGCTGGCTCTGGCGACCGGCATTTCACCGGTACTCCGTGACGTGCTGGAACAGGCCGGCTTTGCAACTTCGTGGGAAAACCTCCGGAGGAACAACCGGCATCCGGCACGGCTGGCGGGGGAATTTCATAACTGGTTTGACGGTTTTCGTACGATGCGGCTGATCCATGAATTGAGCGACCGGCTCTATCCCCGGATAGAGCCGGAGGAAGCCGTGGCTCCCCTGTTGGAGCGGGTTGGTATCAATGGCTGTACCACCTGCGGCGAACAGTTGGCAGCTTTAAGAAACCGGCAGGGAGCGGAGAACTGACGGAAAGAGGGGGAGTTATTTCGGGCGAAGAGAGGAGATACCGGTGATGTACAGCGTAATTTCTCCCCCCGGCTTGCGGACGGTGACCTCGTCATCAACTTTTTTATGGAGCAGTGCCTGCCCCACCGGTGAATCCATACTGATGCGCCCCACACTGACATCAATTTCGTCCGGCCCCACCAACTGGTAGCACCGTTCCTCCCCCGAATCCTCCTCATAGGTCACCCAGCAACCAAAGGTTACCTGGTTCGGGTGAGCCGGTACCGTGGCGACCTTAAGAACCTTCAGGCGGGAACCGAGGTGTTTCAGTTTCCGGTCGATCTCCCGCAGTCGCTTTTTGCCATAGATATACTCAGCATTTTCGGACCGATCTCCTTCGGCAGCCGCGTCGGAAACCCCTTGTACCACCTTGGGGCGTTCCACCTTCCAGAGGTAGTCGTACTCGTCACACATTTTTTTCAGCCCTTCGGCCGAGATCAGGTTAGTCATGAGATCCTCTCAAATGAGAACGAAACAGCCCGCGGTGGCGGGCTGTTTCGTTCCGGCATTACGTCACAGCAGGGTTATTTTGCCACATCCAGCAGCTCCACATCAAAGAGCAGGGTGGCATTGGGTGGGATCACACCACCGGCACCCCTGGTGCCGTACCCCAGTTTGGAGGGGATAATCAGCTTCCGTTTGCCGCCGACCTTCATGGATAAAACCCCTTCATCCCATCCCGGAATAACCTGACCTACACCGATGACAAAGGAAAAGGGCTCTTTGCGGTCAACGGAGCTGTCGAATTTCTTGCCGTTTTCCAGGGTGCCGGTGTAATGTACCTTCACCGACTTGCCTTTGACCGGTGAAGCCCCCTTGCCCACGACCGTATCGACATATTTCAGACCGGAAGCGGTGGTAACCGCTTTTTCCTGCGCCCCAAAGGCGGGGATGACACATAGTGCTGCCAAAATAGCTGCTGCTGCAATACTCCTGAAACGAACCATGTACTGAGACCTCCCTGTTTGACAGTAATTACATCGGCGGTAACAATAGATGGTTTCGGTGCGACTGGCAACAGAGATTTTCACCGGAGCGAAAAGCCCCTTGTTGACAGGCCGTATCAATGGTAAATTGAAGAAAGCCTGTTCAGCGTAATTTTTAAGCGCACATTAACTGCAAATCCCCCCCTATCCCCCCTTTTACAAAGGGGGGGATTGAGGGTGATTTTTGTAAGGAGACATCACATATGCTTACCCCAGAGTTACTCTCCCGGCTGACCGCCATTGTCGGACCGGAAAATATAACCACCGCAAAACTGGATATGATCTGTTACGGGTATGATGCCACCCAGATGGAGTTTCTTCCCGATGCGGTGATTCATCCTGCTAATGCGTCCGAAGTTTCCGCCATCCTCAAGCTGGCCAACAGCGGTGGCTTTCCGGTATTTCCCCGGGGAGCCGGCAGTGGCTTTACCGGTGGCTCCCTCCCCAAGGGGGGGGGCGTGGTACTGGTGACCACCCGCATGAACCGTATTCTTCGCATTGATACCGAAAACCTCATTGCCGAAGTCGAGCCAGGTGTGGTAACCGAACAGTTCCAGATTGCCGTGGAAAAACTCGGTTTTTTCTACCCCCCCGATCCCGCCTCCCTGAAGTTCTCAACCCTGGGGGGGAATGTGGCGGAAAACGCCGGTGGCCCCCGCTGCGTTAAGTACGGCGTCACCCGTGACTTTGTCATGGGGCTCGAAGTGGTGCTGCCAACCGGCCAAATTATCCGTACCGGCGGTGAAACCTATAAGGCGGTTGTCGGTTATGACATGACCCGCCTGCTCTGCGGCAGCGAGGGAACCCTGGGGGTCATCACCAAAATCATCTTTAAAATCCTCCCGTTTCCCGATGCCAAAAAGACCATGCTGACGATCTTCGACTCCATTGACGGTGCCGCCAAGGCGGTCTCCACCATCATCGGCAACAAAATCATTCCGACGACCCTCGAATTCATGGATTACGCCACTCTGCAATGCGTTGAGCGCCGTTTTAATCTGGGCATCCCCCCCGAGGGGAGAGCTGTCCTGCTGATAGAGGTGGATGGCGATCGTGATCTCATCGAAAAACAGGCGGCACAGATCCATGACCTGATTACTCCCCTGGGGCTGGTGCAGTTCCGTGCCGCCAAGAATGCCGCCGAATCGGAAGAGCTCTGGCGGGTGCGCCGTCTGGTGTCGCCGTCACTGCGGGACATTAATCCGACCAAATATAATGAAGATATCGTGGTGCCCCGCAGTAAGGTTCCGGACATCATCCGGACCATTGAAAAAATCCAGGCCAAATACGATATTCCTATCGTCAATTTTGGTCATGCCGGTGATGGTAATATCCATGTCAATGTCATGATTGACAAGGCCATACCGGGTATGGATGAGAAGGCACACGAGGCGATTCGCGATGTATTCCAGGCCGCCCTCGACCTGAACGGTACCATGTCGGGTGAGCATGGGGTCGGTCTTTCCAAGGCTCCCTACATCGAGCTTGAGCTGTCACCGGATCAGATCGCTGCCATGAAGGCCATCAAGGCGGCCCTTGACCCGAATAATATTTTAAATCCAGGCAAGATGTTCCCCTGGGAGGAGAAAGCGTAATGGGCTATACACAAAAGGAAAAGGGGACTGTTTCATGGCTTGGGCTTATTTTTTCCATGGAAGCGTTTCTGCTCGTGATGGGCATTATATTGTTGGTCTTCGGCATCGTCAACGACAAGAGCATAATTACTTTCTGGGGGTGTGTGATTGTTCCGGGGGTGTTTATTCTGCATAAGGTCCGCCAGACCGACTGGACAAAGCACTGGCAGGATATGGAGGCCGAGCATAACCTGCAGAAACAGGCCGAAGCCCGACGCCGGGAGCGGGAAGAAGCGGCGCGGAAAGTGAGTGAAGATGAAAAACAGCCCTGACACCATAGTACTGGCTTCTGCCTCACCCCGCCGCAGTGAATTGATGGAGCTGGCCGGAATTGTTTTTGAGGTAGTACCGGCGGATATTTGTGAAGATGCCCTGCCGGGTGAAGTGCCGGTCGATCACGTTATGCGTCTATCGTGTGAAAAGTCTGCCGCCGTTGCCGCTACCCATAAAGGACGGTTCTTCGTCGGAGCCGACACCATTGTGACGCTGGATGGTGACATTCTTGGCAAACCGGCGGACGAAGATGATGCCTTTGTCATGCTCAGACGACTGTCGGGACGCAGCCACGAGGTTATTACCGGTTTTACGGTGCGGGACTCCCGCTCCGGCAGCCTAACTACCCGGGCAGTCCGTACTGAAGTAACCTTTAAACCCCTGACTGACCGGGAAATTACGGACTACATCGCCACCGGCTGCCCCATGGACAAGGCCGGTGCCTATGCCATTCAGGGGGGTGCCCTCCATTTCGTCCGTTCCATTAACGGCTCTTACACCAATGTGGTCGGCCTGCCCATGACCGAGCTGTATGAAGAACTGCAGGCCATGGGCGGGGTGGAGTGATCGCGCCATGAGCATTGCTGACAATCTTGCCCGCATACATGACCGTATCACCGCTGCCGCCCTGACGGCAGGCCGTGACCCGGCTGAAATCCGTCTGGTGGCGGTATCGAAAACCCGCCCGGCAGCCGATGTACTAACTGCTTTTCAGGCAGGTCAGACAGTCTTTGGGGAAAATTACATTCAGGAGCTGTTACCCAAATTGACCGAAGTGACAGAGCCGGTGGAGTGGCACGTTATCGGCCACCTCCAGAGTAACAAGGTCAAATACATCGCCGGTGAGGTGTCCCTGATTCATTCCGTGGACCGCCTCTCTCTGGCAGAAGAAATTGATCGTCAATGGGGCAGGTTGGACAGGGTGTGTGACATCCTGATTCAGGTGAATATTTCCGGAGAGGCAAGCAAATCGGGAACGACCACGGAGGAGGCACTTCAGTTGCTTCATCACTGCGCCCGTCTCCCCCATGTGAGGGTCACCGGTCTCATGACCATGCCCCCCTTTTTCGACGAACCGGAGCGGGCTCGTCCCTGTTTCGCAGCCCTGCGCCAATTGGCAGACATCGTTACCGCTGAGGCCATTGCCGGTGTGTCGATGAACGAACTGTCCATGGGGATGTCCGGTGATTTTGAAGTAGCAATCCAGGAGGGTGCAACCCTGGTGCGGGTCGGGACAGCTATTTTTGGAGAGCGGTGATTCACAGGGAGAATGCCAAGGAAATTGGGATTTAAAGTCCTTCTTCTCTGTATTCAAACAAAGAATTGTGTTTTTGGATCTCTGCGCGCCCTTCGTGCCTTCGCGTGATAATGCCTTTTAGTGAAAGCGTCAGTGGACAATCTGGTTAAACAGGAGGAAATATGAACGTACTGGTTGATCTCTGCATTGTGCCGCTGGGGGTGGGGGTTTCGCTGTCGAGCTACATCGCAGAATGCGAAAAGGTCCTTACCGAGGCGGGGCTCAAGATTGCACTGCACTCCTACGGAACGAACATCGAAGGGGAGTGGGATCAGGTGTTTGCTGCCATCAAGAGCTGTCACGAGCGGGTTCATGCCATGGGAGCCCCCCGCATCACGACCACCATCAAAGCCGGAACCCGCACCGATCGACAACAGACCATGGAAGATAAAATTGAGAGCGTCAGGCAGAAGCTTGCGGCTTCCAGCGACCCGGTTGATCCGGGAGCACATAAATCATCAATAACCTCTTCTTTTATGGATTGTCCTCCGTCGTAAACGACCTTCAATGTTCAGTACTTACCGCCACGTTGTAGCCATGTTTCTTCAGGAGAGCGTGGCGCTTTGCCTCTTCCAGGTCACTGGCAACCATCTCGGCACACATCTCCTGAACGGTTATCTCCGGCACCCAGCCAAGCTTGGCCTTTGCCTTTGAAGGATCACCCAGGAGCGTCTCCACCTCGGACGGACGGAAATAGCGGGGATCAATGCGCACGATGACATCACCCACGTTGACCGCCGGTGCCTTGTTGCCATTTACCGCCACAACGGTACCGATTTCACCCACTCCGTCCCCGGAAAACTCCACCATAATTCCCAGTTCGGCCGCCGACCAGGTAATGAACTGGCGTACCGTGTACTGGACACCGGTGGCAATGACAAAGTCCTCCGGCTGTTCCTGCTGCAACATCATCCACTGCATCTTGACATAGTCCTTGGCATGACCCCAGTCACGCAGCGAGTCGATGTTTCCCATATAGAGGCATTTTTCCATACCTTGTGAAATGTTGGCAATGCCACGAGTAATCTTGCGGGTGACAAAGGTTTCCCCCCGGCGGGGAGATTCATGGTTAAACAGGATGCCGTTGCAGGCATACATGCCGTAAGCTTCACGGTAGTTGACCGTAATCCAGTAGGCATAGAGTTTGGCAACCGCATAGGGTGACCGGGGGTAAAACGGTGTGGTCTCTTTTTGGGGAATTTCCTGCACCAGACCGTAGAGTTCGGACGTGGAGGCCTGATAGAAACGGGTCTTTTTGTCCAAGCCCAAAAGACGTATGGCTTCAAGGATGCGCAGTGTGCCTACGCCATCAACGTCAACGGTGTACTCCGGTGATTCAAAACTGACCGCCACGTGGGATTGGGCTCCCAGATTGTAAATTTCATCGGGCTGCACCTCCTGAATGATACGTGTCAGGTTCGACGAATCGGTCAAATCTCCGTAGTGCAGCTTGAAATGGGCATCCTTGACATGGGGATCCTGATAGATATGGTCAACCCGCTGGGTGTTGAAAAGTGAGGCACGTCGCTTGATGCCATGGACTTCATAGCCTTTTTCCAGTAGTAATTCCGCAAGATAGGAGCCATCCTGACCGGTGATACCAGTTATAATTGCTTTTTTCATGTTCGTATCGTCTCCTGTTGGATCATAGTTTGTACTATATCATGTAATAGCGGTCATCTTAACGTCACGTTCGTTGTCAGCAATAATCCCCCACACAGCTTCTAAAACCTGATCAACGGTAATTGCGGACAGGCAAGGTACCGGTGAGTCCATTTCCACCTGTTTTGTACAGTGCCAGTTGCAGCCAAAGCATTCCATGGGGCTCACAACCGGAACCGGAAGCACCCCGCCTGCTCCCTCGGGGTACGGTAGAAACCGTCCATAATGCCCTCCCCCCAAAATACAGACCGACGGTGTCTGTACAGCGGCAGCAATATGTATACCGGCACTTTCATTGCCAATTAGCAGCTGTGCATTGCGAACCATCTCAACAAACTGTGTCAGTGTGCTGTCTCCAGAGCTGTTGATGGCCTGAATCCCTGACCCTGCAATAATCTTATCACAGAGTGACCACTCTGCTCCGGTGCCACAGAGCACCCCCAGCCAGCCGGTTTTTTCATGTACTGACCGAAGTATGTGTGCAAAGTGCTGATATGGCCACTGCCTACCAACCCAAGACGCGCCGGGCATCATAATAAAATAGCGGCTGTCCCGGTAGAGAGCTGGCAACTCATCCACCGGTGGTAATGCTACAATTCGACCGCCGGGGTCTGTACCCCCCAGACCCCGAGTAAATTCCGCGTTACGCGCAAGCTCCATGAGCCTGCCGCTGCTGGCCGGCACACGTCGGGTGTACCAGGTGTCGGAAATACGCTGAGCACCAGCTCCACTATTACTGCAATCCCCCTCCGAACCGATCCGCTCAGGGGCAGCTGTCGCCCGAACAAGGGAGTCTCCGATAAGAAACTTTCTTGAATAGGTCGGCTGTATAACCGTTTTGACACCACGTGCTCTCACCAACCGGATTATTTTCCAGCGATAGGCCAGATTTGTCGCAAACAGGTCGCTGTCAACAGCGACAACATCATCAAAAAAAGGCAGTTTTCTGGCCAAATCCGCCCATGCGGGGTGGGCGATCAGCGCTATCTGCTCTCCGTGGTACAATTGTCTCAGTTTCTCTGCCGCAGCAAGCCAGAGGATAAAGTCACCAATGGCATCCAGCCGTATGAGTAACAGGCCCTGTGGTGGAGCTGGCGGCCGAATCAGGGCATACAAGGCAAGAGAGCAGAGAACAAGGGAATCTAATTGATAATTAACAGCTGCCGTCAGAAAGTTTCTGCACTTACGTATGTTCTGACCAGCCAGTAATCTACTACTCATGCACATAGGCCAAAAATCTTTTTCTGAAGATAAAAACATACGGACAGATGACCGCAATGATGTAGGAACACATGGTAGCCAGTATGATACCGTTCAAGCCGTAGGTGGCGGTAGCGTACAGCTTCAGTGGCACCGCCACCAGTACAAAACTGACAACCACAAACACCTGTCCCCGAATTTCTCCCACACCATTCAGGAACATGGCAAAGGCGTTACCGGTCGCTTCGATAACAATCCATATCCCGTAGCTGAGTACCAGCAACGGGGGGATGACAATTCCCCCTTTGGTCCAGATGCTGAAAATGAATCCTGAACAGCTCACTATCAGAGAACTTATAATGAGCGCACCACACACCGTACCGAGTAATGATTTTTTCAGCGTCTGCCGTATGAATGCTTTGTCATTGCGTGCATAAGCATCAGCATAGGCTCCCCACAACGGGGCATTCATGATAGAGAGTGGTATGCTTACCATCATAAAAAGCCGCTGGACAAGCACTAACTTGGCAACTTCCGCAGCCCCCAGCAGCGAGGAGACCATGAGGGGGTCCGCACTCCACCCCACCAGGTACCCCACCTGTAACACAAAAAAGAGCCCCCCGATTCGCACAAGGGATCTGCTCTCCGCTTTCCAGCCACCCACTGGTGGGGCACCTCCCGCGATCAGCCGTTTTTTCACCAGTAGTGCCAGCAACAGCAGTGGCATAACGGTCTGCACCCCCAGGGTTGCCAGAAGCAGCTCCGGTGAACCGGCGTGCAGTCGAGTCAAACGGTAGATCAGTGCTATGGAGATAAGGGAGCCGATACATTTGGTGACATGAACCAGCCACGCCTGCTGGAGTCCCTGAAATATTTTCTGTACTCCGACAAGCGGAATGCCTGCCGCAAAGAGTATGACAAAAACAAGGACCGCCTTACGTGCCTCTTCGGAGGCAAACGGCGTGGTAACTTTAATCAGCCGGTGCCAGGGCAACTGGGACGAGAAGGGGACAAGGAGTACCCCGACAACGATCCCAATGACGGTGAGTATTGTCATGCCATGGGTAATTGTAAAGCGCAATGCAGTGCGATCTCCCGTCGCATTTGCAGCGGCAACCCGGTTTATGAGTGCATTACCGACGCCAAAGTCCATGAACGAAAGCAGTACACCAAAGCTTGACACCGTCATCCAGACCCCGAAGCGTTCCTGCCCCAGGTAGGGAAGCGTCAGGGGGACGCTGATAATCAATGTTACCAGACCAAGCCCGGTACTGGCAAAATCCATGAGAGCCGCCCACGCCGCCAAACGATACCGTTCGGCAACGAGACCCTCCGGGGTGGTCGTATCAAAAGCTTTTACGCAGAGATACGACAGATACTTTCTGATATGCTCGGTACGGATCATGTGCCCCGATCAGGCGGTACTCCGGGAGACCGCTTGCTGCCATCCCAGGCTGCTAATACCTCTTCTGCTTCAAAAGGGAGTTGAGATATGTACCGTAGCCGTTTTTCGACAGAGGAGCGGCCAGGGCGGCCAGTTGCTCATCGTTGATCCAGCCATGCCGCCAGGCTATCTCCTCCGGACAGGCGACTTTCAACCCCTGGCGATTTTCCAGGGTCGCCACAAACTGGCTGGCTTCCAGCAGGCTTTCGTGGGTTCCGGTGTCGAGCCAGGCATAACCGCGCCCCATTATTTCCACCGACAGTTCACCCTGTTCAAGGTAAAGTCGATTCAGGTCGGTGATTTCCAGTTCCCCCCGTGGTGATGGTTTCAAGGATTTTGCCAGTGCCACTACCTGGGAATCATAAAAATAGAGACCGGTCACCGCATAGTTTGATTTGGGATATGCCGGTTTCTCTTCCAGCGAGAGTACCCTGCCGTTGCCGTCAAACTCCGCCACACCATATCGCTCCGGATCCTGCACATGGTAGGCAAAGACACTGGCTCCCCGTTGCCGCGTGCAGGCGTTGCTTAGCAGCTGATGGAAGTCATGACCATAAAAAATGTTATCCCCCAGCACGAGGGCACAGCGCTCCTGGCCGATGAATTCCTCACCGATGATAAATGCCTGGGCAAGCCCGTCGGGACTTGGCTGTACCGCGTAGCTCAACGTCACTCCCCATTGGCTGCCATCGCCGAGCAACTGCTGAAAGCGGGGGGTATCCTGGGGGGTGGATATTACCAGTACATCCCGGATACCGGCCAACATGAGGGTCGAGAGCGGATAATAGATCATCGGCTTGTCAAACACCGGCAAAAGTTGTTTGGAAACAGCAAGAGTGGCGGGGTGCAGGCGTGAACCGGTTCCTCCTGCCAGAATAATTCCCTTAATCATGCATCACCAATCCTTTCCAGCTTATAGGCACCGCTGAGGACACGTTGCCACCAGTTTTCATTGTCCAGGTACCATTGTACCGTCTTGCGCATGCCGCTGCCAAACGTTTCCCGGGGTGTCCATCCCAGTTCCCGTTCAATCTTACCCGCATCAATGGCATAGCGGGCGTCGTGTCCCGGGCGATCTTTCACAAAAGTAATCAGCTCCCGATAGGACGAAATCCCGGACGCTTTCCGTTCCGGTGCCAGCTCTTCCAGCAGGTCGCAGATCGTCTGCACCACCGTCAGGTTCCGCTGCTCGTTGTGACCGCCGATGTTGTAGGTTTCACCAATGGCTCCCCGCGTCACCACTTCAACCAGTGCCCGGGCATGATCCTCCACGTAGAGCCAGTCCCGAACCTGCTGACCGTCACCGTAGACCGGCAACGGCTTGCCCTGGAGTGCATTGAGAATAACGTGGGGGATAAGTTTTTCCGGAAAGTGACAGGGACCGTAGTTATTGGAACAGTTGGTCACCAGAGTCGGCAAGCCGTAGGTACGCTGCCAGGCCCGTACCAGGTGGTCACTCCCCGCCTTACTGGCCGAATAGGGGGAACTGGGGGCATAGGGGGTTGTTTCGGTAAAGAGATCGTCGGTACCATGGAGATCACCATAGACCTCATCGGTGCTGATATGGTGAAAGCGAAAGGCACTCCGCGCCCCGTCATCCAGACCGCTCCAGTAGCTTCTCGTTGCCTCCAGCAGCGTATAGGTACCCACCATGTTGGTCTGGATGAACTCCCCCGGGCCATCTATGGAGCGATCCACATGGCTTTCTGCCGCCAGGTGCATGACGGCGGTCGGCCGGTGCTGTGCAAAAACACGCTCAAGGGCAAAACGATCAGTAATATCAGCCTGTTCGAAGAAGTAACGACTGTTGCCTGCCACTTCGGCCAATGAATCCAGATTACCGGCGTAGGTTAGCTTGTCCAGATTAATGACGACGTGATCGGTTTCGCCGACAAGGTGGCGAATTACCGCAGAGCCAATAAAACCGGCACCTCCGGTGACAAGAATTACGGCCTGTTTCATCTCTTTCCCTCTCTGCCACTCTCCGTTTAGCTCTTTGCAGCAACGGCGGCTTTAACAGCTGTTTAATTATTTCAGCGGCTTTGCAGACATCCGTTTGAGCATCCCCGACACCGGTTCCCCGCCGATTCCCATGCTTTCCAGTGTCACAGCACCTACACTTCTCCGGTCCAAACATGATACGCGCGACGGTTTCATCCCCCATAAATGAGACACGGGCAAACCCAAATTGATAGTATACCAGCTCTCCATTTGCCAGCTTATAGGTATCGCTTCCCTCCACCTGTACACCAGCTTTTTTAAGACAGTCGGCGGGAACCAGACAATTTATGACTCCGGTATCAACAAGAAATTCAGCTTCAAACGGCTGCTCCGACGTGGTGAGATATGGTAAACGGTCGGTATGCACCTCATGCTTATTTGCCCAGCAGGGGGCTCCCCACCTGATAGACCAGATAGGCGACCAGTGCCGCAGCCGGAATGGTGAGTACCCAGGCGGTCACAATACGCTTTGCCACATTCCAGTTTACCGCATTGAGACTTTTGGAGAGGCCGACACCGAGAATGGAGGAGGTAACCACATGGGTAGTACTAGTCGGTAGCCCCAGCATGGAGGCACCAAGAATAACGCAGGTGGAGGCCGAATCAACGGAAAAACCGGTCATGGGCTGCAATTTAACAAAATCCCGTCCCACTGTTTTGATAATCCGCCAGCCACCGGCGGCGGTACCGATTGCCATGGCAAGGGCACAGGTAAACTTGACCCACATGGGCACTTCAAAGGTCGGAATGGCACCGTAACTGAGCAGTGCCATGGTGATAACCCCCATTGATTTCTGGGCATCGGCTGTGCCGTGGGAAAAGGCCATGAACGCCGCCGACAGAATCTGCATCTTGCGAAAGCCCCGATTAACTCCGGCAGGGGAGCGGAATTGCAGAATCCGCGAGAAGATCACCACAAAGATAAAGCCGGCAATGACCAGGATCGGTGAGAGAACCAGAGCCATAATGATTTTCTTCAGACCGCTCCAGAGTAGTGCCGACGGCCCCACGTGGGCGATAACCGCACCGACAAGTCCCCCCACGATGGCATGGGAAGAAGAAGAAGGGAGGCCGAAGTACCAGGTAATGACATTCCAGGTGATGGCTCCGATAACCCCGGCCAGCACCACCATCTGGGTCAGATGTTCGGCACTTATTATGCCGGTACCGATGGTTTTCGCCACCTTGGTAAAGGCCATTGCTCCCGCAAAGTTAAGAGTGGCGGCAAGTATTATTGCCGCTTTAACTGACAATGCCCGAGTGGAGACGCTGGTGGCGATGGCATTGGCGGTGTCATGGAATCCGTTGATATAGTCGAAGAGCAGTGCCGCCAGGATAACCAGGCAGAGCATCACAAAGGCCGGATCAAGCATTCTTTACCACCACACTTTCCAGAATGTTGGATGCGTCCTCACACTTGTCGGTCGCCTTTTCGAGGGTTTCGTAGATTTCTTTCCATTTAATCAGTTGGATGGGATCCTTCTCCTCGTCAAACAGGCGGCTGATCGCTTCCCGACTGACCCGATCCGCTTCATTTTCCAGAGAGTTTATTTCGACACAGGCGGCAAAAATCTGCTCGTTGGTTTTCTTGCCAAGCATGGCCACCGCTTTATCAACCGCATGGCAGGATTGTAAAATGATAAAGCCAAGCGATTTGGCCTCGGGGGGGATTGATTCCACGTTGTACATAATAACCCGCTGGGCGGAAGCATCAATCAGATCGAGAATATCATCCAGTTTTGAGGCGAGGGCGTAGATATCTTCCCGGTCGAGGGGGGTGATAAAGGTTTTGTTGAGGGTCTGGATGATCTCGTGGGTAATGGAATCCCCTTTATGTTCTATATCTTTGATACGGCGCTGGCTTTCCAAAGGATTTTCAAAGGTATCCAGCATCTCCTTTAAAAGTCCGGCTCCAACGATGATATTTTCCGTCATCTCTTTGAAAAGTTTGAAGAATTTTTCTTCCTTAGGAATAAATCCGAACATGACTGCTCCTCCGTTGAGTTTCGTACCATTGTACTACTGTAACGTTTCCTCTTATCACACTTTCGGCTCTGTTCACAGTAAATATTCGCACAGGTGGATTGCCTTTGCCGACAAACTAGGCTATTCTCTTGACTTACGCCAGTTTTCCTCCGGAAATTCAGGAAGAAAAACTGCGGTATACGAAGGAGATACCATGAATCTGCTCCACGCCGCCGTTCTCGGCATTATTCAGGGCTTTACCGAAGTGCTCCCCATCAGCAGTTCGGCCCATCTGATTCTCATTCCCTGGCTGCTTAAGTGGCCAGCATCCGGACTGACCTTCGATGTGGCACTGCACCTTGGCACCTTTTTGGCCTTGTCCCTTTATTTTTGGCGGGAGATCATCGAGATGTCCGTATCCTGCATCGACATTCTTCTCACCCGCCGACTTGATACGGCAGCTCGAAGGCTGCCGCTCCTGATAGTTCTGGGTACCATCCCAGCGGCGGTGGCAGGTAAGCTACTTGAACACAAGGCTGAGGAGATGTTCCGCTCCAACCCACTTCTTATTGCCGGTTTTCTGATCGGTTTCGGTATTCTTCTCGGCTTGGCCGATTTTCTCGGGAGAAAGCGGCGCATCCTGGATGAAATCAAACCGGGCAGTGCCATCCTGATCGGTCTGATGCAGTGTCTGGCACTGATTCCGGGCGTTTCCCGCTCCGGCATTACCATCACCACCGGCCTGATGTTGGGGTTCACCCGGGAAAGTGCCGCCCGTTTTTCTTTTTTGATGTCGCTCCCCATTGTTGCCGGTGCCGCCCTACTGAAAACAGTTCATCTGGTTAAACAGGGCATACCGGCCGGTGAAGGGCTGCCCATGCTGGTCGGCATCCTGTTTTCTGCGGTAACCGGCTATATTAGTGTGGTATTTTTACTGCGACTGATACAAAAAAATAGTTTGTCGCTTTTTGTCTGGTATCGTTTCATCGCCGGTTCGGCGGTCATTATCGCCATCATCGCCGGCTTCAAGGGGTAAAATCTACTGAGTACAAGAGGTATGCCATGGGTGGCAGCATCAAGGAATGGCCGGCAGACGAGCGGCCCCGTGAAAAGATGCTCAAGTCGGGTGTAGCAACACTGTCAGATGCTGAACTACTGGCTCTCCTGCTGAGAACCGGTGACCCCGGTTCAAAACAGAGTGCCATTGATCTTGGCCGGGAATTAATCAGCCATTTCAGCGACAATCTTCGGGAACTGGGCAATGCTGACCTTTGCGAACTCTGTGCCGTCAAAGGGGTGGGACTGGCAAAGGCCACCAGTATCAAAGCAGCCTTCGCCCTGGCCTCCCGCTTTCAGGGGAGAAAGCTTGAGCGTCTTGACCGTTTCACCTCTCCCCGCCAAGTTTTTGACTACTTCCACCACGAATTCCGTGACTGCCACAAAGAATATTTCCTCATTCTGCTCCTTGATGGCAAAAACCGCATCATCAAGCGGGTGCAGATCTCTGAAGGGAGCCTCAATCAGAGCATCGTCCACCCCCGCGAGGTATTCAATCCAGCCATCAAGGAATCGGCCGCCGCCCTGATTCTGATCCATAATCACCCCACCGGAGACCCCGCCCCCAGCAGTGAAGATATCGCCATCACCCGTCGGCTGAAGGAAGGGGGTGAGCTGATGGGCATCAAGGTTCTTGATCACATTATTGTCGGGGATGGTGAGTATTTGAGCTTCGTGGAACGGGGGTTACTCTGAGATGACGGTCTGGCTCATGTATATCACCCTCGGAGCCGGTGCCGGAGTGCTGGCGGGACTGCTCGGAGTTGGCGGCGGCCTGGTGATCGTGCCGGTACTCTCCTTCATTTTCACAGCACAGCAGCTCCCCGAGGCCCACATTCTCCATCTGGCCCTCGGCACATCCCTTGCCAGCATCATCTTCACCTCGGTTTCCAGTCTCCGCGCCCACCATGGCCGCGGTGCCGTGGAGTGGCCGGTGGTGCGCCGCCTCACACCCGGCATCATGGTCGGCACCTTTCTCGGTTCGTGGCTTGCCGCCCAGCTATCCACCTATTTTCTCAAGCTGTTCTTCGTACTGTTTCTCTTCTATGTATCCCTACAGATGCTGCTCGACATTAAACCACCACCCCAGCGTCAATTGCCGGGAAGCGGGGCACTGTTCGGTGTCGGAGGGGTGATAGGTGGCATTTCCAGCCTGGTCGGCATCGGCGGCGGCAGCATGTCGGTACCATTTCTGATTTGGTGCAATGTGGCCATTCACCGGGCCATCGGCACCTCCGCCGCCATCGGTTTTCCCATCGCCCTGGCCGGGGCGGCCGGATACGTGGTCAACGGGCTCCCGATATCCCTTCCCCCGTACTGCTGGGGATATGTGTATCTTCCCGCTCTCATCGGCGTTTCCGCCGCCAGCGTGGCAACGGCACCGCTGGGTGCCCGTCTGGCACACAGTCTTCCCATTGGAAAGTTAAAAAAGATATTCGCCCTGCTGTTGATCGGTATGGGAATCAAGATGGTGCTGGGGCTGTTCTAAAAAGGAGAAGTCGTGAACATTATCGTAGCAAACCACCGTTGTCTCTGGGCTGGCAGTGATCCCCTTTACCAGACGTATCACGACACCGAGTGGGGGGTGCCGGTGCATGAGGAGCGAATGCTGTTTGAATTTATCACACTGGAGGGGGCACAGGCCGGGCTTTCTTGGATCACGGTGCTGCGGAAACGACCTACCTACCGGAGCGTTTTTGCCAACTTTGATCCGGAGCAGGTTGCCCGCTTCGATGGTGGACAGGTCGTTGCCTTACTGGAAAATCCGGGCATTATCCGCAATCGACTGAAAGTTGCATCGACCATCAGTAATGCCCAGGCTTTTCTGGAAGTTCAGCAGGAATTCGGCTCCTTCGACACCTATATCTGGCGTTTTGTCGATGGTACCCCGCTGCAAAACCGCTGGCAAAGTCTGGCAGAAGTACCTGCCAGCACCCCCCTTTCCGATGCCATCAGCCGGGATCTCAAAAAGCGGGGGTTCCGCTTTGTCGGCAGCACCATCTGCTACGCTTTCATGCAGGCTATCGGCATGGTTAACGACCATACGACCGACTGCTTCCGCTGGCAGGAACTGAGTGGATTGGGGTGACCTAAAGCATCCCCAGAGCCCCGTCGGCCGCCCGTTCGGCTGCGGCTACACAGTCGTTGAGCCCGATACCCCGATAGGAGTTGCCGGTCAGCAGCAGCCCCGGATGGGACACCAGCAGTCCCTCAAGTGTTTCCAGCCGTTTGCCATGACCCACCGTGTACTGGGGGATGGCCTGGGGATGGCGGAAAACCCTGACAAATTCCGGTACCGCGTCAATTGCCATGGTTTTTTTCAAATCTTCCCTAACCCGTGCCACCACTTCATCGTCGGACAGCTTCACATAATCGGGGAAACAGGCCCCCCCCATCATGCTCCGTAGCAGCACCTTCCCCTCCGGTGCCCGGTTGTCGAACATACTGGAATCCCATAGGGTTCCCAGGGTATTCAGCCGCTCTTTTTTCGGGATAAGGTAACCGAAGCCATCGAGAAAGTGACCAATCTGCTCTTGACGATAGCCGAAACAGATGACCGTCATACTGGCATAGGGTATCTGGCGAAGGGTGGCGGAAATGGCACTGTCCAGCCCATCCAGCATCTCTGCGGCGGCAAAGGCGGGAGAGGCCACAATGGCCAGATCGGCTCCGTATTCACTGCCATCGGCGCAGCACACCCGATAGGGATCACTCCCCCCGGTAGCCACTGACGTAACCGTGACGCCAGTTTTTACGATGGTGCCGAGGGAGGTTGCCAAACCATCGGAAAGATACTGGATCCCCTCCCGGAACGAGGTCAGTACCCCGCCCGGCCCGGCAGCACTGGAGACCACTTTTCCGGCGGCCTGATCCCGTTTTTTCTTTTTGGCCAACATGATCATGGCTTTGATCAACCCACCGTACTCCCGCTCCAGCTCGGCAATGCGCCCAAAGCAGGAGACCAGTGACATGGTTTCCGGGTCACCGGCAAAGATACCGGAAACCATGGGTGCTATTAGTTTGTCCAACGCTTCTGCACCGAGACGGCGCCGTCCAAAAGCGGCCAGAGTTTCATCCACACCGACCGGTGCCCGGGCGATAAAGGGGGTCGGTTCCAACGCCAACCGGAGTTTTCCGGGCCAGGATATGAGACGGCTCTTCAAAAATGCCGGGCCACCATCGGGGAGCTGGTGCAGTTCACCACCGGAGAAGATAAAACGTTTACGGGCGTTGTCATTGCTCCGGTGCAGATGTCCCGCCACGCCAAGAGCCGTACAGAGATCCAAGGTTTGGGGTTTGCTGTCGAGGAACCCGTTGGGGCCCCATTCACAGACAAAGCCTTCTTCATGAATGCTCTTAATCTTCCCCCCCGCCCGTTCTTCCTTCTCCAGCAGGGTAATGGACAGCTCTTTTCCGGCCGCCTCTGCCTTGGCTCGCAGCAACCAAGCGGTTGCCAACCCGGAAATACCACCGCCGATAATAACTACTTTTTTCATGGGAGAGTCCTTTTCACTTTTCGATAGTGGCTGTTACGAGTGGCATCTATTCCTGAGCCGCTTTGCTGTCAAAGGGAAGTGAATCTTGGGAATTTTTATGGAGATGAGCTGCGAATCAGCTGTTTGAGTTTATCGAAATGCTTGCATAAATCTTACCTCCACAAACCGCACTCAATAACCCTACTTCACTAAATTATCACAGCAACCACGTAAAGTCATCAATTCTGATGCATGTACGATGACACCCGGTTGACACTCCCGCTGTTAATGCTTACATTGTTATTTCATATCAAGAATATTGGAGACACACCATGGCGCAGGCAGACTACTACAAGGCACTTGGCATCGAAAAGGGGGCCTCGGCCGACGATATCAAGAAGGCGTTTCGGAAACTGGCCGTAAAGTACCATCCGGATCGTAACCCCGACGACAAGGGAGCCGAAGACAAGTTCAAAGAGCTCAACGAGGCCTATGCGGTACTCTCCGACCCGGATAAAAAACAACAGTATGACACCTACGGCTCCAACGGGTTCCATAAGCAGTACAGCCAGGAGGATATCTTCCGGGGTTTCGATTTCAGCAATGCCTATAAGGATATGGGGGGGGGCTTTGGCGGGGGTGGCTCTGAAGATCTCTTCTCACGTCTCTTTGGCGGTGGCTTTGCCCGGGGCGCAGCGGGGAGCAGGGGGGGATTCCGGACTGGTTCGGCAAAGGGGGGCGACCATGAAATGGAGCTTACCATCAGCTTCCGTGATGCCGCCAACGGAGCCGAAAAACAGATTGCCTTTCGCCGTAACGGTCAGCGGGAAGAGCTGAAAGTCAAGATACCGGCCGGCGTTGATAACGGCAGCCGGATTCGCATCAGCGGCAAGGGAGCACCGGGAGAAGGGGGGGGGAGTCCGGGGGATATGTTCCTGATTCTCCACGTTGCCGCCGACCCGTTCTTCACCCGTGATGGGGGTGACCTGTTCGTTGAGCGGGCCATCCCCTACAGTGCGGCCTGTCTGGGGATCTCACTGGATGTGCCGACCCTGGAGGGGGACAAGCGGATCAAGGTACCGGCCGGCATCCAGCCGGGCACCAAAATACGCTTAAAAGCGTGCGGTATCAAGGCTCTCGGTTCCAATACCAAGGGGGATCTCTACGTCAAAATAAGTGTTCACGTTCCGGAAGCGTTAAGCAGTGTACAGAAAAAACTGGTGGAAGAGTTGGCAGAGCAGGGGCTGTAATCAGGAGGCACGTACCACCAGTGCCACGGCGTGGGCGGCAATGCCCTCGCCGGCACCACTGAAGCCGAGCCCTTCCTCGGTGGTGGCTTTGACATTGATCTGTCCCACCGCCACCTTCAGCACGGTGGCGATTTTTTCACACATCTGTTGGATATGGGGTGCCATTTTCGGCAACTGGGCGATGATGGTGGCGTCCAGATTGCCCAGTACGTACCCCCGCCCGGCCACCAGTTCTTCTACCCTGACCAGCAGCTTGAGGCTGTCGGCATCTTTGTAGGCCGGATCGTTGTCAGGGAAGTGACGACCGATATCCCCCTCACCAACGGCTCCCAATAGGGCATCGGCGATGGCATGCACGAGCACGTCAGCATCGGAATGTCCCAAGAGCCCCTTGCGCCACGGGATGTGAACCCCCCCCATCATCAACCGCCGGTTTTCCACCAAACGATGGACGTCATAGCCATGACCGATACGCATGGGTGGCATACTCTTTTCCCGGTCCATCACCCCTCCGCCTTCAGATCACGGGCCATCAGCTCGATGACCGCCTGACGGGCCGGTTTGTCCTCGTGGAGTATCTGAAAGGTTTTCTCAACGATCGGCATCTCAACGGCAAGACGTCGGGAAAGCTGGAACACCGATTCGGCACTTTTCACCCCTTCAGCCACCATCCGCATTTCCGCCAGAATGTCAGCCAGCTTCATCCCCTGCCCCAGCTTAAAACCGACGGTACGGTTGCGGGACAGATCACCGGTGCAGGTAAGCACCAGATCCCCCATACCGGCAAGTCCGGCAAAGGTGGCACTCTGGGCACCCATGGCCTGACCGAGCCGGTTCATCTCCACCAGTCCCCGGGTAATGAGAGCAGCCCGGGCGTTATGGCCGAACCCCAACCCATCGCAGATACCGGCGGCAATGGCGATAACATTTTTAACCGCCCCCCCCAGCTCCACACCAATCACATCACTGTTGGTATAGACCCGCAGGCAGGGGCAACTGAAAGCCGACTGCACCCGTCGGGCACTCTCACTGTTGCGGGAGGCGGCCACGATCAGGGACGGCAGCTCCATGGCCACCTCACGGGCAAAGGTCGGCCCCGAGAGTGCCACATAGCGGGAAAGAGCCTCTTCTCCCAGCGTGTCACTGCAAATCCGCGAGACGGTACGGAGAGTAGCCAGCTCGATCCCTTTGGAAGCATTGGCAATAATGGCCTCGGGTGAGATATGAGGAGCCAGTTGCCCAAGCACCCCCCCCATCACCTGTACCGGTGTGACCAGCAGGATGATGCCCCGTCCCTTGACCGCCTCCTCAAGACTGCCGGTACAGGCCAAGGCAGGGTGGAGATGTACACCGGGGAGGTAGAGGGAATTGGTGTGGCTGCCGTTGATCTCGGCCACCAGTTCGGGCTCATAGGCCCAGAGTATCGTGTCATTGCCATTGGCCGCCAGACGTCCGGCCAGAGCCGTGCCCCAGCTGCCGCCTCCGATTACCGCAATTCGCTCGATCTCAACCATCTGTTCCCCGGTACTGCTAGTCGTCGTATTCATCGTCATCGTCGGGCCCTTCCTCAAGTCGTGGATCATAGCCTTCGGCAAGGGTCTGCCGGGCTGCATCTATACTATCAAGCAATAAACGTCTCAGAAACGGATGACGATTGTCCGGGAGAAATCCCCCCACCAGGCTTAAGGCCGTTGCCAGGGTTTTCTGCACGCTGCTCTCCTCCCCCTCGGTCTGTTGCAGGTAATCGGCAGTCAGCAGCAGGCGTTTGATGATTTCGGCACGGCGTGGTGCAAGCAGCTCGTCGCAGCAGCGGGAGATTTCATTCTCCATGACCTCGGGAGACACGCTCCCCGGTTCACCGCCGCCATCAACGGCCGCGAGCCGATCCGCAACATCATAGAGTGCCGTTTCAGTCAGCAGCCACCCCTCCAGCCCCGGCTCATCAAGCAGCTCGTTACTGGCAGCCACATAGGCGGGGATCTTCTCCACGATATGTTCCAGGTGGGTGAGTTTGAAGCGGGGTACATACGCTTCAGGCTTCAGGCAATCGGGGCGGAACAGTCGCATATCGACGTAAAAATCGGGGGGGAGATAAAAACCGGCCTCCCGGCTCAGGTACAGGGCATCCCGCAGAGCCGCCTGGGCATAGTCGGCAGCAACCGGTTTGAGCATTTCCCCACTGGCCACATCCTTCAGAATGTGGTCATACTCCCGGTTGTTCTTCATCCGGTAGCTGATGGCATTGAGCATCCCGTCGGTTTCACCGGTCAGCACCAGCATGGCGGCAAAGCTCTCATCTTCCAGCCGCCAGGAGAACCAGAGGGTGCGGGAACCGTAGAAGTCGACCGGCCCGGCATAGACCTCATGGAATGGGAGGGGCTGTTGGAAGGAGTGGGGGAGCGGCATCGGCTCCGTAACACCGGTAAATGAGAGACGGCGGATACTTCTCTGTATCATCCCCTGCCGGTCGCCGGAACTCCGCTCCCCGACCCGTTGGAGGACGTCAAGGGCGTAGCCGTTCTTGAGCCGCCCCAACACCCGAATCACCTCCAAAACGATCTCTTCCTTTTCAAAGGTCAGGAGAATTTCCAGCAGAGCCACCGCTTCAGGAGAACCGTTATCGGCAAGGTGATTGAGCATGCGACTGCGAAACTCATCGGCAACATCAAGAAAACTGTCGATAAAACGTACCATCCCCCGTTCACCGTCGGTAAGACAGTCATCCACAAAGCCGTCCAGCGTGGGGGAACCGTAGCCGGTCAGGGAGGCAAAGGGGGGTGCCGTCACATCTATACCACTGTCGTGGAGCAGATCCAGCAGAGCCAGCTTGCCATCCTCCTCAAGATCGGTGCGCTTGAGGGTTATCTGGATCAGCTGATCCATCCAGGCCGAGGCATCAAAGAAATCAAGCATGCAGGTATAGCGATAGATGGCCGTGCCGTTCTGTTCCCGCCAGAGCTTACGCACCAAGGGTGACAGAGCCCGCTTTCCCGACTTTTGCAGACGCCGACCGATCCGCTCCATCTGGTCGCCGGTCAGATCATCCCGCTTGAGAAAATCAAGCAGCCGATTGATGCGGCGCCGTTCACGGAGCGTGGTATCTATGGTTGGGGACAGGTTCATAATTCATATACCGAGGAAACTTTTCTCTTTTCTGTGCGTAACGTTATCGTAACTATTCAACTCGTCTACAACCGGGAGCGATGTCAGGATGTGAGAAAAGTCGTTGAACATCTTGGCAGTGGCGTGTCTCCGGAGTGCCTGTAAACAGTAGTACAATTGACCGATGATTAAACGTAGAGACGCAAAATGTTGCGTCTCTACTACAAATGGCCGCTGAATAGGTACACTTTATCATACGCTCCGGGTGAAGGCAATCATGTCTACAGTATCGGCAGCGTCTCCATACGACAGTGCCGGACTGCATATACATGAGAGCAGCCCGGCACCATCAGCGTTTAAATCTGCTGTTCCAGTTCTATTCGATATCTTCCCCGTCATCCTCATCTTTTTCGGCCAGGCGGGCAACGGCGACAACCTTCTCGTTGTCCTCCGTATTCATCAGGTTAACCCCCTGGGTGTTCCTGCCGATAACCGAGAAACCGGATACCGGCACCCGGAGAATTTTCCCCTGATCGGTGATAACCATCAGATCATGGTCGTCGGCAACCTGCATGACGTTGACCACCGAACCGTTACGCTCGGTGGTTTTAATGGTGATAATCCCCTTGCCGCCACGGGTCTGGTCACGATATTCATCGAGGTCCGTGCGTTTACCGAAACCATTTTCGCAGACCGTGAAGATGGTTGAGCCAACTGCCGTATTATCGACAATTTCCATACCGATAACCCGGTCATCACCGGCCAGATTCATCCCACGAACGCCACGGGTAACCCGTCCCATGGGGCGCACATCCTCTTCATTGAAGCGGATCGCCTTACCGTTACGGGAGGCCAGGAAAATATCCTTGCTGCCATCGGTGAGAGCCACTGAAATCAGCCGGTCACCATCATCCAGATTGACGGCGTTGATGCCGCCGCTCCGGACATTTGAATAATCCACCAGCGGGGTCTTCTTCACCACGCCGTTCTGGGTAGCCATGAACAGATAGGTATTCTCGCTGAATTCCTTCACCGGTAAAATGGTGGTGATCTTCTCACCGGCCGATACGTTGACCAGGTTAACCACCGCTTTCCCCTTGGTGGTACGGCTCCCCTCCGGAATTTCATAGACCTTGAGCCAGTACATCCGTCCGGCATCGGTGAAGCAGAGCAGATAATCTTTGGTAGAGGCGATGAAAAGCTGCTCGACAAAATCCTCATCTTTTGTCTTCATGCCGGTCTTCCCTTTACCACCCCGCCGCTGGGAGCGATACAGATCGACCGCACTCCGCTTGATGTAGCCGGTGTGGGAAATGGTGACCACCATCTCCTCATCTTCTATGGTGTCTTCCCGTGAAATATCCGCACTCTGATCGGCGATTTCCGAACGGCGGCGGTCACCGAAACGCTCCCGGATTTCGGTCAGTTCGGCAACGATGATCTTGAGAATCTCGCTGTCCGACGACAGAATTTCCCGCAAGCGGGCGATCAACTTCATGATTTCGGCATATTCGGCAATAATCTTGTCCCGTTCAAGGCCGGTCAAACGTTGCAAACGCATTTCCAAAATCGCCTGGGCCTGAATGTCGGACAGCTGCACCGAACCTTCAAAACCGACCGGGCGGGGCAGGTTCAAGCGGGCCAGGAAGTCCGGATTGGCGAATTTCCCTTCCATCAGCCCCAGCTTGGCTTCCGGCGGTGTTTTTGATTCACGAATCATTTCGATAACTGCATCGAGCCAATCGAGGGCTATTTTGAGACCTTCCAGAATATGAGCCCGTGCCAGGGCTTTTTTCAGTTCAAAGTTGGTGCGCCGGGTCACCACTTCACAGCGATGCTCCACAAAGCAGTCCATCATCTCCCGCAGGGTCAGTACCCGTGGCCGGTTATGGACAATGGCCAGCATGATGATACCGAAGGAAACCTGCAACTGGGACTGCTTATAGAGCTGATTGAGCAGCACTTCGGCATTTTCATCCCGTTTCACCTCGATGACGATGCGCATCCCCTGACGGTCGGATTCATCGCGGATTTCCGTGATCCCTTCGACCTTCTTCTCTTTCACCAGCTCGGCAATTTTCTCAATCAAGCGGGCCTTGTTGACCTGATAGGGGAGTTCAGTAACGATAATAGCCTGTCGTTCCGAGCGTTTCGATGCCTCCACATGGGCCTTGGCACGAATCTGGATAATGCCCCGCCCGGTGCTGTAGGCATCCCTGATACCCCGGCGGCCGTAGATGGTGGCACCGGTCGGAAAGTCCGGACCAGGAACCATGGAGAGCAGCTCTTCAAAATCCATGTCAGGATTATTGATAATGCCGATGATGCCGTCAATAATTTCACCCAGATTGTGGGGAGGGATGTTGGTAGCCATACCAACCGCGATACCGGTTGAACCGTTGATCAGCAGGTTGGGAAACTTGGACGGCAGCACCATCGGTTCCAGCATCTCATCGTTGTAGTTGGGTGCCATGTTGACGGTTTCTTTATCGAGATCGGCGAGCAGCTCATGGGAGAGATGGCGAAGGCGGATTTCGGTATAACGCATGGCGGCCGGGCGGTCACCATCCACCGAGCCGAAGTTCCCCTGGCCGTCAACCAGCATATAACGGAGGGAGAAGTCCTGAGCCATACGCACGATGGTGTCGTAGGCAGCGGTATCGCCGTGGGGGTGGTACTTACCGATAACATCACCGACCACACGAGCCGACTTCTTATACGGCTTATTGTAGTCGTTCCCCATGTCGTACATGGCGTAAAGGCAGCGGCGGTGTACCGGCTTAAGTCCGTCCCGCACATCCGGCAGAGCCCGGCCGATAATAACCGACATGGCATAATCCATGTAGGATCGTTTCATCTCGTCTTCAATGTTTACCGCAATCTTGTTACCTGAGTTTTCCACTGGAGTCTGCATCATGTTCCTCGATCATGCTCTTCTCGCCGTTGCCGGGAGAAAGGTATTTTGTGCGATCTCTTGAATTTTATGAGAACTGTTATTTATATAACTTTTTGCAGCGATTGTAAACAGATGTGATATTGGGGTTCACTGTTCCCATAAAGGAGACCTGCCTCCATACAGAATAAGGGGCCAAACGCGGCTCTTTTCATCATTCTCCCGGCAACTCGGCACTTCTTCTCAGAATTAAGCTTTTCAAGGGAGGCTTAAAGACCTCCCCCCTGACAAGGGGGGAGTGTGTGTGGGGGGGTAAATGTTACAACCTACGAGAATTAATCGGGAGATGTGCCTCTTTCCTTGGGTACCACCCCAACGGGGTGGTGCACGGAAAATCTAATAGAATCGCGCTGCTATATCTTGAACATCAATGACAATACCATGCCGCTTAATTCAACACCATGTTCGCCGGAGAAGTTACTCTGGCCACCGTCAACGGTAAATCCACTGAGAAGTGGCACGGCCGAACCGGGTGCAATGTCGGCATTAATCTCAACGATGGCTCCCGCCGCCAACGTACCTGCGGGTGTAAGTGCCAGAGTAATCGTCGCCGACTCTGATTGCGTCGCCGCTGCATAACGCCCGGTAAGGTAGCCACCGGAAGCACTTCCTGCGGCCACAATGGCTCCGTCGAGAATTTGACCACTGGTATCGGCTCTCATGGTAACACCGGCGGGAAGGGTAATAACCGTCTGCAGCCCTTTACACGCCGCAGCATTGCCTTCCAGAACGAGCACCAATTTGACCGTCGTTAAACCCACCGCCTTGAGTGAAGTATCTGCAATTGAGGCTACACCGGTCTGGTTCTTGTCGTTTGCGATAAATTCTGACACCGACGTGGTAAAGGTGTGTGCTGCCTGCTCACTCAGCCCGGTATCAGTTATGCCACCTTGCAACGTATCAAGAACTGCAGAAAGTTGTGTGCCAGTTTTCATCTGCTGTGAGATTGCCGCCAGAGCAAGGGAGTAATCTTTCTGTGCCTGCGTCGTCTGGCTCGATTGAAATGCCTGAGCCGTAGTCGCTACCGGAGCGGTCGCGGTTATATCAACCTTGAAAATTTCTGATATCTGTTTATTGGCAGCCAGAATTTTCTGAGCGGTAAGGGTTCCCGCCTGGCGCACCGCCAGATCGGTAAGCGGCGTGACAGACAGTGCAACATTACCGCTCACACTACTGAGTGCCGCCCGAAGTGGCTCCCCTTGCGTAATGTGCTTGATAGCTCCGGTTGCTTCGTCAGTATAGTCACCCCACACTTCCACCACCACCGGCCCGGCATAGCCACCGACATCAGCCGAGTATCTGCCGTTGCTATCGGTAGGTATATCTTTCCTAAGCACTGTTTTACTGCCATCGGCATTAAGTGCATAGACGGTAACCGTGCCGCCGACGATAATCCCCTTGGAAGCAACCCCACCGATGACGGTCGGTGCAGCACCGCCCCCCCCCCCTCCGCCTCCACAGGCGGTTAACAAGAAGAGTGCTATAATACAAAGCTGTCGTATATTCATCGTTACTTCCTCCACACACATTAATTCATGAAGAAATTAAAACGTGTCCCGTTCGGGTAAATGAACTTCAGTTTATTGAACTACTTTTTCCAGAATTACCACGACATCACTGATATTAATTTTCCCGTCGGCCTTACCATTGATCAATGGTGCCACATCTCCGCACAGAAGCTGGAGGGGAGTTGGCGTTTTCAGACCTACGGTCATCTGAAGAGCTAAAAGTGCATCTTTAATATCGACTTTGGCGTCGCCATTGATGTCACCACTGATTGTCGGGCAGAACTCGGCCACCCACTCCGCATACAAAACGGTATCGCCCACAATCGGCGTGGTAAAGACAAAACGGGTTGTCAAAGCAGCATCGCTGTTCCAGGCGACAAAGGTGGCACCGGTTTTTGTCGGAGCGGCAACCGGCGCCGTGGCCGTACCGTTGTAGGCGATGGTCTGGCTCGTAACAGTGCTGCCACCATTAGTGGTGAAGCTCACCGTGTAATTGTTGATCATCCATTTCGCATACAGCACCATGTCAGCTGTGATCGGTGTGGTAAAGACGAACGGAGTCGTCAAACCGGCATCGCTGTACCAGCCAGCAAACGTGGCACCGGTTTTTGTCGGAGCGGCAACCGGTGCCGTGGCAGTGCCGTTGTAGGCGATGGTCTGGCTCGTAACAGTGCTGCCACCATTAGTGGTGAAGTTCACCGTGTAATTGTTGATCATCCATTTCGCATACAGCACCGTGTCAGCTGTGATCGGTGTGGTAAAGACGAACGGAGTCGTCAAACCGGCATCGCTGTACCAGCCGGCAAACGTGGAACCGGCTTTTGACGGGGCGGCAACCGGTGCCGTGGCAGTGCCGTTGTGGGCGATGGTCTGGCTGGTAACGGTGCTGCCACCATTAGTAGTGAAGCTCACCGTGTAATTATTGATCGTCCATTTCGCATACAGCACCGTGTCAACTGTGATCGGTGTGGTAAAGACAAAGGCCGAGGTCAAACCGGCATCGCCGTACCAGCCGGCAAAAGTGGCACCGGCTTTTGACGGGGCGGGAACCGGTGCCGTGGCCGTACCGTTGTAGGCGATGGTCTGGCTGGTAACAGTGCTGCCACCATTAGTGGTGAAGCTCACCGTGTAATTGTTGATCGTCCATTTCGCATACAGCACCGTGTCAGCTGTGATCGGCGTGGTAAAGACGAACGGAGTCGTCAAACCGGCATCGCTGTACCAACCAGCAAACGTGGCACCGGCTTTTGACGGGGCGGCAACCGGTGCCGTGGCAGTGCCGTTGTAGGCGATAGTCTGGCTGGCAACAGTGCTGCCACCATTGCTGGAGAAGCTCACCGTGTAGCTGTTAAGCGTCCACTTGGCATACAACACCATGTCAACCATGATCGGCGTGGTAAAGACAAAGGCCGAAGTCAGGCCGGCATCACCGTACCACCCGGCAAAGGTGTAACCGTTCTTTGTCGGGTCGCTCGGCTGGGTCGCCGCCGTATGGTAGCCGACAGACTGGCTCGTAACGCCGCTGCCACCATCGGTGGAGAAGCTCACGGCATAACGGTTCAAGTCCCATTTAGCATACAGATGGAGGTCGGCGGTAATCACAGTGCTGAAGCTGAACGGTTGTGTCAAATCGGGGTCACCATACCATCCGGCAAAGGTATAGCCGGTTCTACCCGGCTCACCCGGTACCCCAGCATTCGTGTTGTAAGGTATACTCTGGCTGCTGACAGCTGTGCCGCCATTACTGTAAAAATCAACCACATAATTAATTTTGCCGAAATATGCCGTCACCGTACACCCTGTCGTGATCAGACCGGTGGTGTAGGCTGTACCGTTCCAGGCTCCGCCGCAACCGGTTGCAGAGGACAATTGGTAGCCGGTAATCGGGGTAATCTGACACGTCGCAGCTTCGCCGGAGTTTGCCAGTGTCGCGCAGGTAATCACTCCGTTACTATCAGGAGTTGCCACGGTGATCGGATACTGAATGAGATAACCGGCACTCTTTGCCACTTCCCGGTTACCCGAGCCATCTATGGCAAAGAAACCGATAGTCGTACTGGTCGCTAAGGAAAGCGGCCCATTGTATTGACCCGAAGAGAGGGTGGGCACTGTACCGTCTATTGTATAGTAAATAGTTGCCGGTTTATCGGCGGAGAGGCCTACGACCTGAGGACCGGTATAGGTACCTGCACTTAACGACGGCGTGGTAACCGGCTCGCTCACATCGGCGGAACCATAGGTGGTAAAGGGGTCAAGCGGAGACTCCCAAACGTTACCGGAGCTATCACGGGATATCGCACTTACATAGTACATCGTCCCCGGATTCAATGTCAGAGTTATCGAATGGGATCCACTATAGCCGGAGATCGAGGCTGGGTGAGTCATAGTCGCAGCACTCAAGCCGTACTTGACTTCGGTTGTGGCCGGTTCATCGGTTTCCCAGGTTATGGTCGCCGAATCAGTCCCGACAAGTGAGGGGGATGGCAACACCGTAAACTGGGGCGGTGTTGTATCAGGTGCTGACTGAGTGGTAAAGGTCAGCTCTCCACTGGTCGTCGGTCCATTATTACTTGGATCGGTGGATGAAACCGTAAAGAAATAAGCGGTATTCGGAGCAAGATTGGTTAATACAAAGGTATGAGAGGTTTTTTGTTCGGTTGTGCCATCGAATAAATTAAGTGCACCACTTACCACACCGTAGTGTATCTGAGTGTCGGAAATTTCATCCGTAGTCCAGGAAACAAGAGCCTGAGTATCGGTAATACCGGTTACCAGGAGAGAACCGGGAGTAATAACCGGAGGAGTGGTATCTGCGTTTGCCCCGGTTTTTATATCAATCGCGGTGAAGACGTTTACCATCGAGTCCACCAACATGCCGACCAGACCAAAGGCCATGCGTGACTCATTGTTACCACCTGCGTCTGCAACAATCGTATTGCCGCTTGCGTTGGTCGATGAAACCGACAGGGAATACTGGGTTCCTGCGATTAAATTTGAAATAGTTATCTGGTGTTTCGTAACCATTTCACTGTTGGCGACACGGTTATTTAATACTCCGTTTGCACCATAATACACGACGGAATCACACGGGTCATCCGTTTCCCAATAGATGGTGAGACTGGTATCCGTTGAGTAAATAATGCTCGGTGCTTTGGTTATTACCGGCTGCTTGTATACCGGGCGATCATTGGTGGTAAAGGTAAATACTTTACTTTCCGTCGGGCCGTTACCAAACGTATCCGTTGAAAGCACCCGGTAATAATAGAGCGTTCCCGCCTCAAGATTGGTCAGGTAGAGACTGTGAGCCCGGATTAATTCGGTGCGACTCTCCGCCCCGTCAAGGCTTTCCGTTTTTCCGTATTGGATAACGCTATCGGCCGGCTTGTTGGTTGCCCAGTTGATAACGGCAGATTTGTCAGTCACAGAAATTACCATCGGCCCTTCAAGAATGACCGGTGGCGTAATATCAGGTTCGGCAAAGGTGGTAAAAGTCCTGTTGGCAAGCCGGGTGATATTGCCTGAACCGTCCGATGAGGCAACGGCATAGTTGTACGGAGTCAACGCCTGCAAACTGCTCAGATTCACCGTATGGCTGGTCGTCAGAGCCTTGTCTGCAACCAGGGCATAGTTGGAACCATTACTTATGGTGACTTCGCTGGTAGAAGGTTCATCGGTCTTCCAGAGTACCGTAGCTCCGGTATCGGAAATATTCACCACCATTGGTCCTTCAACAACCTTTGGCGGGGTGGTATCAGGATTGGCAACCGTCGTGAAAGAAACCATGGTGCTTTCGCGGGGGCCATTGGGAATCTTTGCGTTATCGGTGGCCGTCACCTTCAGGTAGTACACCGTCTCCGCCGTCAGGCCGCTGAGCTTGACGCTGTGTATGGTGGTAAAATCTGTCCCCGGCTCTTCAGCAGAACTGCCGAGAGTTGCCACAGAGCCATAATACACATTGCCCCGTGCCGGCTCGTTGGTACGCCACTGAACCGTTGCAGACGTATTACCGATACCAATGACTGTCGGCCCTTCGGTGATAAACGGTGCGGTCGTATCCGGTGACGGACTGGTCCGGAAGGAGACAACTTTACTTAACGTCGGTCCATTACCGGTGTGGTCGGAAGCAAAGACCTCAACGTAATAGGTTTTATCAGCTTCCAGACCGCTCATGGTTTGTGAGTGACTGATAACGTAGTCACTTTCCGGTAGTGACGTCGTGAGCGGATAGGTATCTCCGAAGTTCACTCCCCCTTTGGAAGACTCATTCGTCTGCCATTCAACCACGGCAAACGTATCACGAACGGACGTCACCGTCGGCCCGGAGATAATGACCGGAGGGGTGGTATCCACCGGGGTTACCACCGTCTGGGCACTGTAGGGCACAGAGATGTTACCGGCAGCATCCCTGACCCAAGCGAACAGGGTATGGATGCCCGGTGTTGCGGAAATAGCCACCGTTGCATTAATACTGAAGTTTTGCGGTTGCGTATTGGCAATCCAGCCGTCATCAACCTTGGGAGTGGCATCGGTTTCAGTAATCAGATAGCCGGTGACACCGACTTCATCAAGTGCGTAAATTGAAATCCCTATCGATACTTTGCTGTCCGTATCCCGCGCCTCGACAGATGCCGGTGCAACAAACAGTGCCACAAGCGGGGCGGTCGTATCCTTTGGTGTGACCGAATCTGAGTTTGCCGACGGCTCGCCCGCCCCCTTGCTATTGATCGCAGTAACGACAAAGCTATATTGCGTGCCGTTGGTCAGACCTTTGACCGTTATGGGACTGGTTGGGCCGTATGCGGTTTTACTGTTGTCCTGAACGGCGGTCACCAGATAGGAGGTAACCGGGGTGCCGCCACTGTCTGCAGGTGGAGAGAAAGCAACCGTTGCAGCGGCATTGTCAACGGTAACAGCGGTAATTGTCGGAGCTCCGGGAACCACATCAGGAATAACAACCGCAGAAACTCCCGATGACGCACCGGTACCAGCACTGTTGGCAGCGGTCGCGGTAAAGGTGTAGCGGGTACCGTTGACCAGGTTGGTAATCGTGTGGGTGGCGTCCGCTGCACCGGCGTCATTGTCAACACCCCCCGGCGGGTTAGATGAAACCGTATAACCGGTTATGTCGCTGCCACCGTTTGAAAGGGGTGCGGTAATAGTCACCTGGGCAAAGGAGTTGCCTCCGATAACCGAACTGATGGCGGGAGTACCCGGCACGTTGGCCAGCGGAGTCACACTGTTGGATACCGCAGATGGAGTGCCGGCACCATTTTCATTGAGGGCAGCAACCGTAAACGTATAGGAGGTGCCGTTGATCAGACCGGTAATAAAGAGCGGGCTGGAGGTGCCGGTCGCGCTGAAATTTCCGGGAGTAGATGTCACGGTGTAGCCGGTTATCGGGATACCACCATTGGACGATGGCGTTGAAAAGCTTATCGTTGCGCTGGCATTACCTTTCAGTGCCGACACCGACGTCGGTGCTGAGGCAAACGTTGACGGCATCACACTGCTCGATGCCGCCGAAGGAAGACTGGTTTTGGTGGCGTTGCTGGCTACGACGGTAAAAGTGTACGCCGTGCCGTTGGTCAAGCCGGTTATTTCATGGCTGGTCAGGGATGTCGCTGCATTGGTGTCATACCCCCCCGCAGGGTTTGAAACAACCGTATAACCGGCAATTGCACTGCCGCCGTTCAATACAGAGGCGGTAAAGGTCACGGTGGCTTTGGAGTTCCCCTTGATGGCAACCACTCCGGTTGGAGCGGCAGGGTTGACATCCGGCGTCACACTGTTGGATTCAGTTGACATCTGGCTTGCTCCCTTGGCATTTACCGCGACAACGGTAAATTTGTACGTAATGCCGTTGGTAAGGCCGGTGACAATTATGGGACTGGAGGTACCCTCCTTCACTATCCCGCCAGGTGTTGAAGTCACGGCATATTTACTGATCGGGCTGCCGCCATTGACCACCGGTGCCTTGAATGAAACGGTGGCACTGGCATTACCGCCGGTCGTGGTAACTCCATACGGAGCATCAGGAACCGTGGCAGGGGTGACACTGTTGGAAACAGCCGAAGGGGTACTGGTACCGGCAACAGTCGTTGCGGTCACGGTAAACGTGTATGGTGTGCCGTTGGTAAGGCCGGTTACGATTATGGGACTGGCGGTACCGGTGGCGGAAATGTTACCCGGCATCGAAGTCACCGTGTAGCCGGTGATGGCACTGCCGCCATTGCTGGACGGTGCGGTAAAGCTCACCGTCGCACTGGCATTGTCACCGGTTGCGGTGCCGATTGTCGGTGCTCCCGGCACATCGGCAGTCGGCGTAATGCTGCTGGACTGGCTGGACGGCTGACTGGTGCCCACGGCGTTACTTGCCGTAACCGTAAAGGTGTAGGATGTACCGTTAACCAAATTGCCTATCTTGTGAACTGTTGCGGTACTGTTGGCGTTACGGTCAATGCCGCCGACCGGATTAGACGTCACCGTATATCCGGTTAGCGGACTGCCACCATTGGAGACAGGCACCGTAAAGGTGACCGTGGCCTCAGCGTTATTACCCGTTGCATACAGTGACAGTGGTGCATCGGGTACGGTTACCGGTGTTACCGAAGCGGAAGGTGCTGACGGAAGACTGGTGCCCACGGCACTCGCTGCCGTCACCGTAAACGTGTAGGCCGTACCGTTGGTCAATCCGGTGACCACCACCGGACCGGTGGTGCCGGTGGCAATCTTGTTGCCCGGTGTCGAGGTTACCGTATAGAGCGTAAGAGGACTGCCGCCATTGGCAGGCGTCGTAAATTCCACAGTGACCTGACCAGCTGCAGCCGTTACTTTGGTAACTTTTGGAGCATCAGGGTCAGTCACCGGGGTCACCGCTGCCGATGGTTCGGAATCGGTACTTGTGCCACTGGCATTAGTCGCCGTGACCGTAAAGGTGTACGCCGTACCGTTGGTAAGGCCGGTCACGGTGTGGGTTGTCAACGTGGAACCGGCATTATAATCAACCCCACCGGCAGGGATACTTTTCACCGTATAGCCGGTAACCGCAGTGCCGCCATTAGAAACCGGAGCTGTTAAGGTGACGATGACCCGACCATTGCCGCCAGTGACAGTCCTGACAACCGGAGCGGTGGGGGCGATGGTGCTTACGGTAATATTTTTTGTTGCCGGGGGGGCAGCGGTGTAATTGGCATTCCCCGGCAGATCGGCGGTAATGGTACACATTCCGCCACCGACCGCCTTGACAGTAGTACCGGCAACCGTACAAACCGTCGGAGTGGACGTGGTAAATGTGATCGGGATGCCTGACGGAGCAGCCACCACGCTGAGGGTTGTGGACACACCATAGTTGAGCGTTGCGGAACCGCTTATGGTGCCGATTGTCTGAGCAGCTTTGGTAACGGTTATCACCGCAGTCACACCGGAAGCCGCCGCATAGTTGCTGTCACCGGCCTGAGATGCTTTCACCGTTACGGTTCCGGCTCCGGTTATGGTCAGGGTGCTGCCGCTCAGTGTGGCAGGCCCGCTCACAAGGGTAAAACTGACCGGCAGGGGAGAGTCTGCCGAAGCACTCAAAACCAGGGGTGCGTCACCATACACCATGGTAAGCGGAGGAGCGAAGGTAATGCTCTGTGCTTTCTGCCCTGGAACGGTCATGGTACCCGGTGCATAGGTAATGTCATAGTTATTCGCATTGCCAACACTAAAGACAGCCCCGGCCGGAGTAATGGGGTACTGATTGCCGACCCCATCGGGAGTAATTCTGCTAAAGACGTAGGAGACACTGGCAATGGAATCACCGGCAACCAGTGAAGGTGCCGTGAACCCGGGATTGGCAGGATCCGCTTCGCCATACGCCCTACTGGCACTGTTGGCGGTAATGGTCAGCGGCCGTGCCGTTACCGTCACATTAGCAGTGACAAAGGAAATACTATAGTTGGATCCGGCAGTGATCGAACCCTGCTGAATTGCATAAGCACCAACGGACTCTCCGCTCACTCGCACGAGTTTTCCAGAAAGGATGTCCGTACCCACAAGAGGGTCGTTATGGTAGGTGAGTAGCGGATCTGTCCCGCCATACACTTTTGTTTTGGCATCGGCAGTCACGACCAGAGTTTTTGCGATAATCGTCAGATTCGCCGGTAAGAACGTCAGGGCATAGTTGGCACCCGCCGTAAGCGTCCCCTTCTGGATCTGATAGCTCCCGACATTTTCACCGACGGTACGGGTAAGCACACCGCTGAAGGCATCCGTACCAACCAACGAACCGCTGGTAATCTTGTAGGTCAGGGTGTCCGTATCGCCGTAGATCCGTGATTTGGTATCCGCAGTCACCACAAGCGGCCGTGGAGCAATGGTAATTGCCGCTGTTATGTCAGAGGCGGGAAGATTATCGCCATCCCCCGACTGCAATGCCTTGAGATTGATGACACCTGCTCCGGTTATGGTCAGTGTATCCCCCTCAAGGGTGGCCGGACCGCTGATGCGGGCAAGGGTCACCGGTAATCCAGACGTTGAGGTGGCGCTCAGTTTCAGGGTTGAAATGTCGCCATAGACCTTGGTTGCCGGAGGGGTAAAGGTGATCGTCTGTGATGATTTTCCAACGATAGTTAATGTTCCCGGCACATAGGTAATGTCATAATTATTAGCACTGCCGACACTGAAGACGGCTGCTGCCGGAATAATCGGTGATGTGGTATCAACATGGGCGGTCGCAGTCGCCGTGTAGCCATAGGTCACACCACTGATTTTATCACCAAAGGCCAGGCCGGGTGCGGAGAAGCCGGGATCAAACGGGTTGGCAGCACCATAGGAGCGGCTCCCGTTGTTTGCGACAATCGACAATTTGCGGGGAGTGACCGTGATACTGACCGGCACATCGAGAGCCGGAGAGTAGTTGGTGTCGCCCGTCTGGGAAGCCTTCAGGTTAATGGTTCCGGCACCGGTGACTGTTAACACATTTCCGGCCAGTGTGGCGGGACCGCTTACCAAGGTTATGTTCACCGGCAGACCGGAGTCGGCAGTGGCGACCAGTTGAAGCGGAGCATCCCCGTACACTCTGCTGGTAACCGGAGCAAAGGTGATCACCTGTTTCTGCCCCCCCGCCACCGTCAGGGAACCGGCAACATAGGTGATGGTATAGTTTGCTGCTGAACCGACAGAGAAGATGGCGTTGCCCGGAGTGATCCCGTAGCTGGTACCGGCATTCCCGGAAGTATCGGCCGGATAGCTATATGAGATACTGCTTATGTTATCACCCGGCACAAGTGGTGACGTGGTAAAGCCGGGGTTGGTCGGGTTCGTGGCACCAAAGCTTCGACTGATACTGTTGGCGGTAATGGTAAGCGGTTTCGGCTGCACAACGATGGTACCCGTTACCTCGGTGGCCGGCGCATAATTGTTGTTACCGGATTGGGACGCCACAACTTTTATGGTGCCGGCGCCGCTTATGGTCAAAAGGGAACCGCTCAGGCTCGCGGGCCCTTCAATCAGGGTAAACGTGACCGGCAGAGCTGAAGAGGCACCAGCACTCAAGGTCAGCGAAGCATCGCCGTAGCTTCTGCCGGTCGGCGGAACAAAGGCAATCGTCTGGGGTGCTTTTTCAGATACAGTCAATATTCCCGATACATAGGTTATGACATAGTTTGTAGAAATGCCAGTGGCAAAGTGTGCCGCACTGGGGGTAATGCTGTGCGTTGATCCGACCGATGCCGCTGCAACGGCTGTTGCTTGATAGGTGAACGTTACTTTATCAATAGTATCACCACCGACAAGAGTCGCGGCGGTAAATCCCGGGTTAGATGGGTTGACAACGGCGTAGGCACGATTAACGTCATGTGCCGTAATGGTTAATACTTTGGGGGCAACCACGATGGTAACGGAAACATCGGCGGCGGCCGCATAGTTTTCATTCCCCTGCTGGGAGGCCTTGACAACAATGGTTCCGGCACCGGTTATGGTAAGGGTTGAGTCAACCAGGGTCGCCGGTCCGCTCACAAGGGCAAAGCCGGTCGACAGACCGGACGTTGCCGACGCAGACAATGCAATCGGCGCATCGCCGTATGATCTTCCCGCCGGAGTGACGAAACTGATCGTCTGGCTTGCTTTCCCGGCAATGACAAGCAGGCCATCGTTATAGGTAATGACATAGTTTGCAGCACTGCCGGCACTGAACTGTGCCGCACTTGGCGTGATGGTATGGGGGCCAAAACCGACAGCAGCCGTCATGGTGGCAGTTGCCTGATAGCTATAGATAACGCCTGAGATACTATCACCCGCCACCAGATCAGGAGCGGTAAAGCCCGGATTTACCGGGTTGGCGACAGCATAGCCACGACTCGCCTTATTGGCAGAAATAGCCAGGGCTTTCGGTGCCACAACTATAGTCTGAACGATTTCCGGTGCGGCGGCATAGTCGCTGTTTCCCGACTGGATCGCCTTGACCAGAATGGTCCCGGCACCGGTAATGGTCATGGTAGTACCGGTAATACGGCCAGGACCACTGACAACCGCAAACCCGACCGGGAGGCTGGAGGTGGCAACACCATTCAGAGCCATCGGAGCGTCGCCATAGGTTTTAGCAACCGGCACCGTGAAACTGATGGTCTGTGAAGCGGTACCTGCAATGGTAAGGGTGCCATCCAGGTAGGTAATGGCATAATTTCCGGCATTGCCGGAGCTGAATTGTGCGGAACTCGGGGTAATTCCGTGCTGCGTACCGACGCCCGCAGTCACCGTCGCCGTTGAAGCATAGGTATAAACCACGGTGGAGATGATATCGCCTGCCACCAGTGCGGGAGCCGTAAAGCCAGGAGTGGCCGGATTGGCAGCGGCGTAGGAACGGCTTGAGTTATTGGCCGTAACCGTAAGAGCTTTCGGTGAAACCAGTATGGTCTGCAGAACATCGGCGGCTGCGGAATAGTTGATGGTACCTTCCTGTACCGCCTTCACAACAACATTCCCGGCACCGGTAAGCGTGAGCGTAGCACCGGATAATGTTGCCGGGCCGTTCACCAGCACAAAGCTTACCGGCAGTCCGGACGTAGCGGTGGCAGCCAACCTGAACGGTGCATCGCCATAGGTTTTACCAAGCGGGGCGGCAAAACTTATGGCCTGGCTGGCGGTTTCAGAAACGGTCAACGTACCTTCAGCGTAGGTAATGGCATAATTACCGGCAGTGCCGACTTTAAATTGTGCCGCACTCGGGGTGATCCCATGTGATGTCCCCACAGTGGCCGTCAAACCGGCAGTGGGTGCATACGTATAGGTAACTGCCGAGATAACGTCTCCGGTTTTCAGACCGGGAGCGGTAAAGCCGGGGTTGCCAGGATTAACAACGCCATAGGCACGGCTGGCATTATTCGCCGTTATGGTGAGTGGCTTTGGAGCAACGACGATCGTCTGGGCCACATCAGTTGCCGCAGTATAGTTACTATTGCCGGCCTGGGTTGCCTTGACCACAATGGTTCCGGCACCGATTATGGTGAGGGTTGTACCATCTGTCACAGTTGCAGGACCGCTCAGCAATGCGAAACTGACCGGCAGACCCGATGTTGCCGTTGCATTCAAGACGATCGGTTCATCACCATATTTTTTAGAATCTGCCGTAGAGAAACTGATCGTCTGCCGTGCCTTACCGGCTATCGTCAGGAGACTGGTGGCATACGAAACAACGTAATTAGTTGCATTTCCGGCACTGAATTGTGCTGAGCCGGGCACCACGGAAAGTATGTGGGTCGAGCCAACACCAGCCTCTGTAGTGGCGGTTACTGCATAGCTGTATGAAACAGATGAAATTGCGTCTCCCGTGACCATATTGCTGACAGTAAAGCCGGGGTTTTCCGGGTTGGCAGCACCATAGGCACGACTGGTACCGTTGGGGGTGAGAACAATCGGCCGTGGTGAAACGATTATGGTCTGTTGAACATCCGGGGCAGCGGTAAAGTTGGTGTTCCCCGATTGGGTCGCCTTAACCACGATATTCCCGGCACCGGTTATGGTAAGTTTGGTGCCGTTTGACATAGTCCCCGGCCCACTCACAATGGCAAAACTGACCGGAAGATTGGATGTTGCCGTCGCACTTAAGAGGATTGGTGCATCACCATAGCCTTTTTGAGCCGGAGCAGTGAAGCTGATCGCCTGACCAAGCCCCCCTGAAATGGTCAGAGTCCCATCAATATACGTTATGGCATAATTGGCCGCACTGCCTGAGCTGAACTGGGCCGAACTTACTGAAATAGCGTGTTCTGTCCCTGCGTTTGCCTCCAGAGTTGCTGTTGCCCCATAGGTATAAACCACCGTCGAGATGGCGTCACCCACAACAAGCCCCGGTGCGGAAAATCCGGGATTAGCGGGATTAACCGCACCATAGGCACGACTCCCATTGTTGGCGACAATTGACAGCACTTTTTGAGATACTTTAATTGTCTGTGAGAACTCCGTTGCCGCAGCATAGTTAAGATTACCCGCCTGCGCGGCAGTAACCACAACCTCTCCTACTCCGGTAATACCAAGCGTATTTCCCGTCAAAGTGGCAGGACCTTTCACCGAATAAGCTATCGGCAGACCGGACGACGCAACCGCATTGAGAATAATCGGTGCGTCACCATACGTTTTATTTACCGGCACGGCAGCAAAGGCAATTGACTGGCTGGCCTGTCCGGCAATTGTTAACACGCCGTCTTGATAGGCAATAATATAGTTACTGCTCTTACCGGTACTAAACTGGACGGTTCCCGGGGTAATGCTGATCGCGTGGGTCGTCGCAACATTTGCAGTGGCGGTGGCACTTGCCCCATAGGCGAGCACCACACCGGAAATGACATCACCGGCGACCAGGTCAGGTGCGGTGAAACCGGTGTTCACCGGGTTGGCTGCACCGTAGATGCGGCTTGCATTGTTGGCACGTATGGTAAGTGGCTTACGGGAAACCACAATGGTCTGGGTGACATCGGCGGCAGCGGCAACATTAATGCTGCCGCTCTGCGATGCCGTTACCACAACAGATCCCGCACCGGTAAATGAAAGAGTGGATCCGCTCAAGGTGGCAGGGCCACTCACCAAGGTAAAACTCACCGGAAGATCCGCAGAAGACGTCGCCGTAAGTGTCACTGGTGCGTCGCCATAGGTTTTACTCGAAGGGGCAGAAAAACTGATCGTTTGACTGGCGGTTCCCTCAATGGTCAGGCTCCCCTGTTTATACGTAAGAGCGTAATTGGCCGCACTGCCGCTGCTGAATACCGCATTAGCCGGAGTAATGGCATGGGTTGTGCCGACGCTCGAAGTCACATTCGAATTGGCACTCTCCGCGTAGGTATAGCTGACAGCTGAAATCAGATCCCCCGCCACAAGGGCCGGTGCTGTAAAACCGGGATTCACAGGGTTGACAGCACCATAGGGACGTATCGCATTGTTTGCCGTAATAACCAGCGGTTTTGGTGCGACAATGATACTGGCAACGGCATCCGTCGCGGCCAGGTAGTTACTATCTCCCGCCTGGCTCGCCTTAAGCTTGATTTCTCCGGCTCCGGTGATCGTCAACACCGCACCGTTCAATACCGCCGGGCCACTCACGAGGGAAACATTTGCCGTCACCCCTGCTGAAGACGATGCCGCCACATACACAGAGGCATCTCCATAGGTTTTGCTCGCCGGTGGAGCAAAAGAGAGCGTCTGGGCAGCTTTATCGATAACAAGAGTACCGGTCACACTGCCACTGAAATTTGCATCGTTTATGCTTGCAGCTACGGCATACGTCCCTACATTGAGCGGCACAGCGGTACTGCCGTTATAGGTAACTACCACGGCTTTATCCATCGGGCTCGTAAGCACCGACACCGTCTTTGCCACTCCCGAATAAACCTGGCTCAAACTGCCATTGGCAAAAGTCACCGTCGCGGCAGCTTTATTGACCGTAATGCTGACACTGGCGGTCACCGACGAATATGTCACCGTATCGGTTGGTGTAAAGGTGGCGCTCAACATCTGGATACCGGCATTGAGTACCGTACCGGCTGCCGGGGTGTAACTAAAACTGCCGGCAACGGCCGTTGAAGCATTCAATTGAGCCGGAGAAAGTGCCGCCCCATAGACAATCGCCGAGGGGGAAGCCCATGTTACGACGGGAACAATCTTGTCACTGACCGTGAGAGTAACACTTGCCTTGACATTTGTGATGTAGTTTGCGGAATCACCCGGTGTAAAAGTGGCATTCAATGTTTGGCTCCCCACCGAAGCCACAGGGGTACCGGTAGGAGGATCGTACACAAAGTTCCCCGGTACATTTGCCGAAGCGTTTAACTGTGCATCGGACAAACTGCTGCCAACGATTAACGCACGGGGGGTCATCCAGGAAATCACCGGAGTTGCCTTGGCGATGACCAGGGTACCTGTTGCAGTTGCTTTGTAATTGGTATCGCTCAGAGCAGCCTCAACAGCATAGCTACCGGCATTGACAGGAACCGTAGCACCGCCATTGTACGTGAGTGAAACGACTTTACCACCCGGCACCGTTGTCACCATTGCCGCTTTCGCCGTACCGTCAAATATCTGGTTCAAGCTGGTACCGGTGAAACTGATAGCAGCATCCGCCTTGCCAATCACAAGACTTCCGGTACTGCTTCCGGCATAATTCGGGTCGCTAATTGTCGCAGCAACTGCGTATGTTCCGGCATTTACCGGTGCCATCGTACTGGCATCGTACATGACGCTATACGAGAGTCCCGCCGGTACGGTGGTCACGGCAACCGCCTTGGTCACCCCATCATAGGTAGGATTCAGGCTGGTGCTGTTCAGATTGATAAGTGCAGAAGCCTTACCGATCACCATTGTGCCGGATGTGCTCCCGCTGTAATTGGCACTGGTAACCGTTGCAACCACCTCATAGGTTCCCGCATTCACCGGAATCGTCGTACTGCCATTATAAGTGACACTGTAAGAAAGTGCCGCAGGTGTTGTGGTGACTGTCGCCGGTTTCACCTTGCCATCATAGGTAGGATTCAAACCGGACAGGACTATTTCAGCTGACCCTTTGCCCACCGAAACAGTTGCGGTACCGGTTACCGTGGCGTAGTTGGCTGTTTCAACCGGGATAAAAGTCCAACCGGCAGTGTAATTACCCACCGATGTCGGGGTGAAACCCGGAGCAGTGAAAACAAAGGTGCCGGGAACCGAGGCAACACCACCACTCAAAGATGCTACAGAGAGGCTTTGACCGAAATTGATGCCGTTTGCTATCGGCTGTGTTGTGATGCTCGGCAGTGCCTTGGTAACCGTGACATTTACCGTACCAACCGCGCTGCTGTAGTTGTTGTCCGATGGGGTAAAGGTAACACTCTGCGGAGCTGTGCCAACTAACGGCGAGGTCGCTGGAGTTGTGAATGAGAAGGTGCCGTTCAGAGAACCGCCAGACAGGGTCGACGCAGCAAGTGCCTGACCATAGGTTATGGATGAAGCTATCGGCCAGGTGATGGAGGCCGTTGCTTTGGTAATGTCAGCGCTGGGGCTGTTGATACTCACCAACATATAGTTACTGCTGGCACTGCCGGAAAGAGATACGCCGCTTACGGTTACGGCTTTACCGGTGCCGACTGCGCTGCTGGCAAAGACGCCAACGGCTGTACCGCTCAGAGTAACAGTTGCAAGATCACTGGAAATCACGCCAGTCAGTACGGGAGTACCCCCAAGGGTTACGGAAGTTAAGCCGTCGTAGGTTTTGCTATTTGCCGTATAGCCGCTTACCGTAACCGGTGCCTTGGTAACCGTAACGCTGACGCTGCTGGTTGCATTGTTATAGTTGAGGCTGTCGGTAGGAGTAAAGGTAACTCCCTGAGGAGCGGTCCCAACTAACGGGGATGTCGCCGAAGCAGTGAAGGCAAAGGTACCGTTCGGGGAACCGTTCGACAGCACAGATGATGCCAGGGTCTGGCCATAGGTGAGGGACGAAGCGGTCGGCCAGGTAACGAATGCTGTTGCTTTAGTTATGTCTGCAATGGGGCTATTGATACTTGCGAGAGTATAGTTGCTGCTGGCACTGCCGGAAAGGATCACGCCAGTTATGGTGACAGTTTTACCGGTACCCACGGCGCTTGAATTAAAGAGCCCGACGGCTGTGCCACCCAGAGTCACATTGCCGAGATCTCCGGAAATCACACCGTTCAGAGTCGGAGTGCCGCTCAGGGCTGCTGCCGGAGTGCCGTCATAGGGTTTGTTGCTCGCTGTGTAGCCGCTTACCGTGACCACGACCTTAGCAACAGAGACACTTATACTGTTGGTCGCACTGCTGTAATTACTGTCTGTTGGAGTAAAGGTAACACTCTGCACCGCCGTTCCGGCTGAAGGCAAGGTCGTCGGTGTGGTGAAGGCAAAGCTGCCGTTCGCTGAACCGCCTGACAGAATTGACGAGGCAAGGGTCTGACCATAGGTGATGGAAGCAGCGGTTGGCCAGGTGATAGCTGCGGTTGCCTTGATAATGTCGGCCGTCGGGCTATTGATGCTTGTGAGAGTATAGTTGCCGCTGGCACTGCCGGAAAGGATCACACCACTGATGGTGACGGTTTTTCCCGTGCCGACGGTACTGGTCGCAAAGGTACCGACGGCCGTTCCACTCAGAGATACGTTGGCACTGTCTCCCGGAATCACACCGGTAAGAACCGGAGTACCACCAAGAGTTGCAGTCGTTGTGCCGTCATACGCTTTATTGCTCGCGGTATAACCGCCAACCGTAACCGGTGCTTTGGCAACCGAAACGTTCACACTGCCGGTCACGATGGTATCGCTGGTCATATCAGTGGGGGTAAACGTCCAATCGGCAGCGAAGTTGCCAAGTGCAGATGGAATCGTGACGGGAGTCGAAAAAGCAAAAGTACCGGCAACAGAAGCAACACCGCCACTCAGGGTTGAATATGAGAGTGACTGACCATATTTGATACCGCTCGCAGCTGGTTGCGTTGTGATGATTGGCGTCGCCTTGCCGACCACCACGGTTACCGTACCGGTTACGGTTGTATAGTTAACCAGATCGGTCGGAGCAAATTTCCAATCCGCATTGAAGTTACCAACAACAGATGGAATCGTAGCGGGATTGGCAAAGGTAAAGGCACCGGGCACCGAAGCAACTCCGCCACTCAGGGTTGAGGAAGACAGTGACTGACCGAGTTTAATACCGCTTGCTGAGGGTTGCGTCGTGATGTTTGGCGTCGCCTTGCTGACCACCACAGTTGCCGTGCCGGTTACCGCAGCATAGTTGGTAGCGTCAGTCGGAGTAAATGTCCAATCGGCACTGAAATTGCCAATCACGGATGGGACCGTGTTCACCACGGTAAAGGCAAAAACACCGGGAACCGAAGCAACACCGCCACTCAAGGTTGAGGCTGAAAGTGCCTGACCAAATGTAATGCCGCTTGCTGAGGGCTGTGTTGTAACACTTGGTGTTGTCTTGCCAACATCTACGTTTACCGTGCCGGTTACAGTGGTATAGTTGACCACATCGGTCGGTGTAAATATCCAATCAGCACTAAAACTACCAATCACCGGTGGAGTTGTTGTCGGAGTGATAAAGGCAAAAACACCGGCAACTGAAGCAGTACCACCACTCAGGATTGAGGAAGATAGCGACTGGCCAAATTTGAGACCGCTTGCCGTCGGCTGCTTCGTAACGTTTGGTGTGGCCTTACTAATTACCACGGTTACCGTGCCGGTTGCGGTGGTGTAGTTAGTCGCGTCGGTTGGCGTAAACGTCCAATCGGCAGTGAAGCTACCAACTGCGGAGGGAACCGTGACAGAATTGGTAAAGGTAAAAGAACCAGGAACTGAAGCAACACCACCGCTCAAGGTCGAAGCGGAAAGCGGTTGACTAAATTTAATGCCGCTTGCCGAAGGCTGGGTCGTGATGGTCGGCGTTGCCTTGCCAACCGCTACGGTT
>CAIRBT010000143.1 GCA_903876875.1 uncultured Geobacteraceae bacterium | reverse complement strand
TCGCGAAAATTCGGCTGGGCGAGAGCAGATTTCGACGATTTTGAAGGTCAATAGTCGTTCTATTGACCGAAAAAGCGGTGAAATATGATCCGTTCAGACGGATTTGCAGCAGATTTCTCCTAAGTCCGACAGGCTCCTAGTCAACCCGATTTTTCAATAGAGTTGACAATGGAAATAAAAAAAAGGGGCATTAATTGAAAAAATCATTTTATTCACGACATTCGTAGAGACGCAAAATTTTGCATCTCTACGTCAAATCATCGGTCTATAGGTTACAAATACTCCGGATACCCGCCACTGGCGAGGAGTTCAACAACTTTTTTCACATCCTGACACCGCTCCCGGTCACAAACCAGTAACGCATCGGCAGTGGAGACCACCACAAGATTACTGACGCCCACCGTTGCCACCATTCTGCCATCACCATAAATCAGGCAGTCATGGGAATCAACGTCAATATGACCAGCCACGTTGACGCAGATGGTTCCCTTGCCGTCCGGTTCAATCACCTCCGGCAGGGCACTCCAGCTCCCCACATCACTCCACCCCATCTCCACCGGAACCATCAGTACCCGCGATGATTTCTCCATTACCCCATAATCAATAGAAACGCTCCCTATATCGGCATAGAGCTCACTGATTGTCTCATCCAGCGATCTCGTCTGCTCTCCCTGTTCCGACAGCAGGGGGGCTAATTTCTGGTGAAGCTCCGGCATATGGAGAGCCATTTCACCGAGAATCACGTCAGCACGCCAGATGAACATGCCGCTGTTCCAGAAAAAATTACCCTCTTCAAGGTAGCGAAGTGCTTCCGCAAGGGGCGGTTTCTCAACAAAACGTTGCACCGGAAAGGGGCCACGGGGCGTTCCGTCCATGACCGCTTCAATGTAGCCATAGCCGGTTTCCGGGCGAGACGGTAAAATACCGAGGGTCACCAGTGAGCCACTCCGGGCGGCGTCGGCTCCGAAAAGCAAGGTTTCCCGCAGCACGGCTTCTTTCTTAATGAAGTGATCGGCCGGCAGTACCACCATAACACCTGAGGGATCAGAGGAGGTGACCAGAGCAGCGGCCAGTGCAATGGCAGGAGCGGTGTTACGTCCCACCGGTTCTGCAATAACATCAACCGGTACCTGACCATAGTCGGCCATCTGGCGCCGGGTTTCCTCGGCCTGCAACCTGTTTGTGATAATCATAATCCGCTTCGGATTCAGCTCCAGCACCCGGTCAACGGTCTTTTGCAGCATACTCCGGTCACCGGTGACGGAAATAAGTTGTTTGGGAAGGGAGGCACGGGAAAGGGGCCAGAAGCGTGTTCCGGCCCCTCCGGCCAAAATAACGATATACATGGGGAATGTCTCCAGTTACTTGTATTGAATCCGGTAAATAAAATCTGCCAGTTCCCTGCCCAGTTCCCCAAAGGAGACCGTGGTATCAAGCACATCCCAGAGAGTCTGACGAAAACGGGCGACCTCCTGACCGGTACCCCCATCGTGCAGTGTGGCCTCTACGGATATTTTGAACCGCCCGATGCGCAAAAACTTGCCAGTCAGCACCAACGTAGCGGCATCAGGCGTACCGTCACGCAGTACATTCATGTAAATCCGGTGAGCCGTCACATAACGGACAACATGTGCGGACAGCTCACCCGGCATCTGCCCGGTGGGAAGTTTGCTGCCCCCTCCCGGTGGAACCGGTTCAGGAGAAGAAACCTCACGGATCAGTTCAAAATCCCGAACTAACAGCGTTGTGTACCGATACATCGGCTTGGTGTTGACCACCTTTTCCTCTTCGATCACCGTGGCCGCAGTGGCAGCACACCCGGCAGTGACCAAGAGGAGAAACAGCAGTGGTATCAGCCGGCAGAGCACTCTGTGTGGTTGGTTACGGACAGGCATCGGCACTTTCACAGCGGTGATAGTCATCGTCATAACGGACGATATCATCTTCACCAAGATATTCACCGCTTTGCACCTCAATAATAACCAGCGGAATTTTCCCCGGGTTTTCCAACCGGTGATTACAGCCGATGGGAATAAATGTGGACTCATTAACATTTACCATCCGCTGTTCATCGCCGCAGGTCACCAGGGCGGTTCCAGACACCACAATCCAGTGTTCACTCCGGTGGTGGTGTTTCTGCAATGAGAGCCTCTGCCCCGGCAACACTTCTATCCGTTTAATTTTATAACTACTATTCTCATCCAGAACCGTATAGGTACCCCACGGGCGTTCACCGCGTTCCATAGCTGCTCCTTTTATAAGTTACTGTACAGAGCGTGCGGCAAGGTAGTCCCGCAATGCCGTGCGCCATGGTTGTGGCTGAAAGCCAGTGTCATTCATCAGTCGAGTGCAATCAAGTGTGGAGTAGAGCGGCCGGGTGGCAGGCCGATTGAGCTCGGTAGTCGTCATCGGCTTAACGGCCACTCCAAGACCCGCCGCCTCAAAAATTGCCTGGGCAAAACCGTTCCATGAGCAATAGTCCGAGTTTACCGCATGATAGATGCCCCGGCACCCCCCATCAACCAGGGCAACGATGGCGCGAGCCAAATCCACCGTCCAGGTTGGGGAACCGATCTGGTCATCAACAACCGTTAGCTCATCCTTATCAGCAGCCAGACCCAGCATGGTTTCGACAAAGTTTTTGCCATGAATTCCGTACAGCCACTGGGTACGCACGATCAGATGTTCCGGGCAGAAGGCGGCATTCATTTCACCGGCCAGCTTTGATTCGCCATACACACTCAAGGGGTGGGGTGCATCATCTTCAACGTAGGGAGTTCCCTTGCCACCATCAAACACGTAATCCGTACTGATCTGAACCAGTACCGCGCTCTGCTCCCGACAGGCCATGGCCAGATACCCGACCCCTTCAGCATTGACCGCCATCGCCTTTTCCGTATTACTTTCACAGCCATCCACATCGGTATAGGCTGCACAGTTGATAATCACGTCCGGCTTACGGGCGGCTACAACCTCCATCACCGATTCAAGCGAGGTAATATCAATATCAGCAATATCAACACCCTGGGCTCTGTCACCCAGAAGTGCCATCACATCACGTCCCAACATCCCTTCCGCACCAACGACCAATATCACGCAGCTCCCCCTTGCTTAGACCTCATAGAGTTTTCATGTACTGATTTCTGAAATAGTTACCAGAGAGAGCTATTCCAGAGCCGCCTCCCGGGACTCCTCAAGCATTGACTCAAGTTCGACGATCTGGGGATCGGTTATGTCAAGAACCTCCGCCTCTTTTGTTGCCATGAGCACGAGCTCCGGCTCATGCTTCAGGCCGATGCCAAGACGGTGGGTCGTCAGATTAACGAATCGGATGATGGCCAGCATTCTGTTGACCGTATCCCACTCTTCCGTATGGTGATCGCGGATCACGTCACAGTACATGGCGGGAAAGTTCCAGTGCTGCATCATACGGTAACCCTGTTCAACGTGCATTACCTCAAAGATTTCCCGAATCAGCTCATCATCAAACAGTGAGTTGATGACTCCGGCACTCACCAGCTTTTCCATTGACTTCAGCAGGTACAGCTTACCCACATCATGGAGCAGTGCCGCCAGATAGGTCTCATCGGCCACCCCCCGCATGCCGCAGGAATAGGCCAACCACCGCGCCCCCAGTGCCGAACAGTGGCTGTGTATCCAGAGCTCTTTCATATAGTGATCAAGGGCCGGATTGGTCGATGAATGGGCGGCTGCCTGGGAGGCGGCGATGACCAGATTAATAACCTGCTGAGCACCAAGCCTGATGACCGCTTCCTTGATGGTCGCAACCTTTGATCGCCCCATATACATGGGGGAGTTGGCAATCTTGAGCATCTGGCTGGCCAGAGACATGTCCTCATTGGCGACATGGGATACTTCATCAACGGTAAAATCATAATTGGAAAGCATTCTCTGGAGCTTCAGAGCTACCGGATGAAATATCGGCAATTCAATCGGCTGAGAAGCAAGTAACCTTCTGACAGTTTCAGGAATGTTTGCATGTGACATATAAAAATCTCCTTACCTACGTTTTACAGCAGGGTGACCCAGCTACAAAAGCGAACCCGCCAGCAGCAGTCGCCCTTCCAGATCGTCTATAAACTGCCGGGCCGAGCGTCCGCTTCTTCTCCCCACACTACCGGCCCAGAGCAACGCCAATCGTCTCAGTTCGCCATCGGAACGTTCAATACTGCGCAGTCCTGCATAGTGACGCACCACTTCCAGATACTGATCCTGATCAAGACAATAAAACCCCAGTGAAATGCCAAAACGATCCGAAAGGGCAAGCTTTTCCGAAACGGCTTCTTCCGGGTGAATCTCCCCCCCCTCGCCGCTCTCTCCAAAATGCTCCGGCATCAGGTGCCGCCTGTTGGAAGTTGCATAGATCAACACATTCTCGGGTCGCTCCTCAATGTCACCATCAAGTAATGTTTTCAGAGCCCGAAAGTCACCTTCCCCCTCATCAAACGACAGATCGTCGCAAAACAGAATAAAGCGGTATGGCACGCCCCTCAACCAGGCAACAATCTGCGGCAGAGACATGAGATCCCATCGCTTCAATTCAACCATGCGGAGGCCACGACCGGCAAACTCCCTGAGCATCCCTTTTACCAGAGAGGACTTGCCACAGCCACGTTCGCCCCAGAGCAGCACATTATTGGCGGGAAAACCGGCAACAAACTGTGCCGTATTCCGCAGCACCTCATCTTTGATAGTATCAACCCCCACCAACTCGGCAAGGTCATACAAATGGGGATGGCTCACCGTCACCAGCCGTCCCACCTCACCCCGCTGGTGCCACCGAAACGCCAGGTTGGCGGTAAAATCAACCGGCAGCTCTTCCGGAGGAGTCATACGCTCCACAAGTGTCCCGATTTTATCGAGCAGCAGATCAAGCTTATCGATTGCCGGTTCCATCAGCAGCCACATCCGCAGTTGTGACAGACCTTCCGGAATTCACCTGACGGTGCAACGGTTTCGGGAGCAAAGGCGATACGTCGTACCGCCACTCCGATATCCTCACAGATATCCAGCCGTTGACTTTTGCCGATGATATGGCCAATGCACTGGTTACTGTGACCATCTTCCGGGGAAGAGATTTTCACCACGTTCAGCAGGTCACCGTAGCTGTTAATTGAAATAACCACATCCGGGTTTCGGACGATCCGCAGGTTGATATTGAGCCGTTCCATTTCGGTTGAAAGCCCGGTAAGAAAGCTCTCAAAGGGCTCTCCCTCAAAATCATAGCACCAGTCATTACGCAGGTACTTTTGGCCATGGATAATAATACTCAGCTGTTTACCAGTCATCTTGTGCGCTACTCCAGTCAAATTACGAAAGTCTACCCGGACATTCGGCATCCCAGGTGACAAAACCATCGCCGGAAAGATTCATAAAGGATTCCACTCTCATGCGATAAAACTCATGCTGTCCGGCCTCCTCACGGAGAAATGCCAGTTCATCTGCCGAAATCAGGTGTTGACGATGCATATAGCCGTACAGCTCGGAGATGGCGGTAAGATGACGTTTCAATATTCCATACTCGGGGTCAAGGGTATGGGTAATGTACCAGGAACCGGCAAATACGGTGACCAGTCCCGACTGGGGACGGGCAATATTGCCCCGGCAAAAATCAATGACAAAGTCCCGCAGATAGAGGTCGGCACAAAAGGCCAGCTCAGAAGCCTGTTCGGCTCCCATCCCCTGCTGCTGAAGATACTGGTAAAACTGTTTCAATACCTGTTGACAGTGACCATCGGCCTGCAATTCTTCATCAATGGTTTCAAAGGCAAAATCCGCATGTTCAAATTCTTCTTCCGTACTGTGGGTCATAATCTGCATAGCTTTCCGGTCTCAAGTGGCGTTAATAATGAACAATATAATTAATTCAGGCAGGATTAAGTTCCCGCAGATCTCCATGTACAAACAAACCGTTTTGCTGGATCAACTGGCCGTCAAACCAGATTTCCCCCTCGGCAAGGATTTTCACCAAATCCCAATGAATGGAAGAGCGGTTGCCATTATCGCATTCATCGTAGGCCTGGCCCGGGGTAAAATGGATGGAGCCGAAGATCTTCTCATCGAACAGAATATTGCGCATCGGCTGCCGGATGCCCGGATTCACCCCAATGGCAAACTCTCCGATATACCGGGCACCCTCATCGGCATCAAGTATGGTATTCAGTGACTCTGTCATGCCGCCATCGGCGGTCGCAGAGACGATTTTTCCCTCTGCAAACTCAAAACGGACACCGATATACTCCTTGCCCTGATAGATGCTCGGACAGTTATAGCGGATATACCCCCGAACCGAATCCCGGACCGGTGCGCTGAACACCTCGCCGTCGGGCATATTAAGACGACCGTCACACTTGATCCCGGGGAGCCCGGCGATACTAAAAGAGAGATCCGTATCCGGTGCCACAATGCGCACCTCGGAGGTTCGATCCATCAGTTCTTTCAGTTTTTGCTGTTTTTTCGATTCGGCTTCCCAGTCTATGCAGCAGGCCGAAAAGAGATAATCCTCATATTCATCCAGGCTCATGCGTGCTTCCTGGGCGGCGGCATGGGTCGGATAGCGGGTGACGCACCACCGGGTATGTTTGACCCGCTGATCCACCAGGGGGCGGGTCACTTTGGCATAGGCCACCACCGACTCCTGACGGGCATTGGCCATAACCATTGAATTATTACCGGCACCGATGCCAAAATAGACGGTTACCGTCTTGTAAAAATCCAGCTTGTGCTGGGGAAAAAACTCAAGTTGCTGCGAAGTGGCGTTGTTGTAGAAGTAACGGTCAATATCAGCAACCGAAAACCCGTACTCCACATACCGTGCCCCCCGCTCAAGACAGAGGGCGTACAACTCTTTGACCAACGGCAACGCCTCAAGACCGGCGGCGTTGATCAGCACCACATCCCCTTCCCGAACTCGCGTTGAATAATCCACCAGCACCCTGGCAAATTCTCTGATTCTGGGATCATTCATTCAAAAGCCTCCTTCGGTTAATGCATCATCAGCCGGGTTACCCCCAGCACAAGTCCACTCTGGGGCCCGGCAAGCAGTTGCACACCAAGCTGGAGAAAGGGGGATATAATAAAATTAAACACATTGGTAAAAAACACCAAGGCTATGATTATCATCATCCCATACGGTTCAATGCGGGAAAGTGCCTCGGCCTGCCGATAGGGGAGCAACCCGACCAGCACCCGTCCACCATCCAGCGGCGGTACCGGAATCATGTTGAAGATAGCCAACAGCAAGTTGATATACACCGAGAAAGCAAGCATGAGTACCACCGGCTCCACCAGCATGGCCGTTGGCGAACCGGATTCGGCCGGGTTACCGACCGTAACGAGACAGCGAAGCAGCAGGGCAGAAACCGTAGCCAGAATGATATTGGTAATCGGTCCGGCGGCGGCAACCCAGATCATATCCCGTTTTGGATTACGCAGATTACTGAATACCACCGGCACCGGCTTAGCCCAGCCAATCCCGACGAAAAAGATCATCAAGGTACCGATAATATCAAAATGCTTGAGCGGATTGAGCGTCAACCGACCGAGCATGCGGGCGGTCGGATCACCAAAACGCCAGGCCACATAGCCATGGGATACTTCATGGCAGACAATTGCCAGCATGCCGGGAACCAGCATGACTGAAAGTTTAAGAAAGAAGCTTTCCATGGTACACCCTTTTATTCATCACCCGCATACTAAAAATAAAACATCTTCACTATTACCATAATTATTGAGAGCGAAGCAAATGATAAACAGCGAGGGGAGGATAATAGCTACTTGCAGCTGCTTAGGTAGCTATATCACACACAAAACACAAAAGAGCAGGTACCCCGATCGGAATACCTGCTCTTTGTGTACCTGCCACCCGGAGAAGTATAACCTTCCCCCGGCGGCACTCTGCTGTCAACGGATTAAATATCGTAGTACAGTTCAAACTCGAGGGGAACCGGACGCATACGAACCGGATTCACTTCAGCTTCGGTCTTGTACTCGATCCATTTCTCGATGACGTCAGGAGTGAAAACATCACCTTTGAGCAGGAACTCATGATCTTCATTCAGGCATCTGAGAGCCTCCTCCAGGGTACCCGGTGCGGATGGGATATCCTTAAGTTCTTCAGGTGTCAAACCGTAGATGTCCTTGTCAAGGGGCTGACCCGGATCGATTTTATTTTCGATGCCGTCAAGACCTGCCATCAACATTGCAGCAAAGGCAAGGTAACCGTTGCATGAAGGATCCGGTGTACGGTATTCAACACGCTTTGCTTTCGGGTTGCTGGAGAACATCGGAATACGGATCGACGCGGAACGGTTACGTGCCGAGTAGGCCATATTAACCGGTGCTTCAAAACCGGGAACCAGACGCTTGTAAGAGTTGGTCGTCGGGTTGGTGAAGGCGCAGAGTGCTTTCGCGTGCTTGATGATCCCGCCGATGTACCAGAGAGCCTGCTGGGAAAGCCCGCCGTATTTGTCACCGGCAAACAGGTTAACGCCATCTTTCCAGATGGACTGATGACAGTGCATACCGGAACCGTTATCACCGTAGAGTGGCTTCGGCATGAAAGTAACCGTTTTGCCGTTACGATTGGCAACATTTTTTATAACATATTTAAACCACTGCAGATCGTCAGCCATATCAACCAGCGAGTTGAAACGCATATCGATTTCAGCCTGGCCACCGGTGGCAACTTCATGGTGCTGGCACTCAACACGAATACCGACATTCTGCAGTTCCTGAACCATTTCGTTACGGAGGTCATTCTGGGAATCGGTCGGTGAATCCCTGAATGACTTCACGTGAACGTTTTCTCGCGGCTTGTGCCTGCCGCCCGCTGGATCGCCCACCGGTCTGGATCATGCGGCAGGCCGGTCGCTACCTGCCCGAATACCGCGACCTCAAG
>CAIRBT010000142.1 GCA_903876875.1 uncultured Geobacteraceae bacterium | reverse complement strand
TTACCTTTGATATTTGTTGCAACAACTGTAAACGTATATGAAGTACCGTTCGTTAAACCGGTCATCGTGTGGGTTGTCGCCGGTGCACCGGCATTGTTGTCAACACCACCGGCAGGATTTGAGGTCACGGTGTAGCCGGTTATGGTGCTGCCGCCACTTGTGACACTGGTGCCGAGAAGGTCACTGTAGCTTGCGTGTTACCCGCCGTAACAGCACTAATAACAGGCACGCCTGGCACCGTCATTGGTGTTACACGGGAAGAGGTTGCCGAACCAGTACTCGTCCCGACTGAGTTGGTAGCCGTTACCGTGAACGCATAGGACGTCCCATTGGTAAGTCCGGTTACGGTAATTGGGCTATTGATGCCGGTTGCCGTTATGCCATCGGGAGTGGACGTAACAGTATAGCCGGTAATTGAGCTGCCACCATTTGACGCCGGTGCGGTAAATGTTATGGTAGCCTGACCGTTGTCAGCAATGGCACTGCCGATTACCGGTGCACCTGGCACGGATGTAACCGTCACAGCTGCTGATACCGATGCGGATACCGTGCCAGCTCCGTCCTTTGCCCACCCGTACAGAGTTTTCGAACCTATGGTGCTAAAGGTATAGCTTGTTGGTGCAGTAACACTCCAACTACAACTATCTGAACTGTTTGATTCTGTAATGCAATAGCCAGCAACAGCGACATTATCCGTTGCCGTGAATGTGGTTATTGGCACAACTAAATTTGAAGCGGACGGAACGATGAATTTGGTGACCGTCGGAGCAGTGACATCCGGCAAGGTGATTATCGTTGAAGCTGAAGCAACAGAAGAAAGAGTGCCATGGTAATCTTTCACCCATGCATAAAGTGTTTTTGTTGTCGCTATACCTTCCGGTATGCCAGCAAACACATAGTTCACCGGTTTTGTTGCATTCCAACCCGGATCACCGGCATCAGGCAGCGTTGAGCTTTCCGTAATCAGATAACCGGTGACACCGGTGTTGTCACTGGCGACGAAACTCGTGAGAGGCACCGTCAAACTGGTTGCCGTTTGCGGTATGGTAAAGCCTGATATCGACGGGGGTGTAGGAATTGTCGCCTTAAAAAGACCGCCGTCTGTTCCGGCGTAGACAATCGGATCACTGGCCGGGTATCCGCTCCCACTGATAACCAATGTTCGGAATATACTGCCGCTCAATCCGCTATTAATCCACTTCCACGAAGCCCCACCGTCGTCGGACTTAACGACACCATTTGACCATGCACCAATTGAAAAGGTTGTCCCCGCATAGATTCTCTGGCTGTTTGTGGGGTCCATAGCTACTGAGTCTATAATAATGCCCGTACCGGCAACAAAGCCACTAATCACCGGAAACCACGACACACCACCGTTGGTAGATTTAAAAAGCATGCCTCTATTAGCTGAAGCATAAATTGTCTGACTATTTGAAGCATCAATAGCAAGAGATAAAATCATCGTTTGTGTTATTCCGTTATTTATGGCACTCCATGTTGCCCCACCATTACTCGTCTTAAAAATACCAGCTGTCAAAGTTCCTGCATAAAGTATCTGATTATTTACCGGATCCATTATAAGAGATTGGATGGTCGCATTTGCAGGCAAACCATTATTAATCGCAGTCCATATTGCTCCGCCGTTGGTTGAAACTGAGACGCCGTAGCCATTCGTTCCCGCATACAATGTCTGAGGATTTTTGGGATCCATCAGCAGATTTTGTATTTGGGTTACGTTGTTCCAGCTGATAGTCCACGCCCAAATCCAGGACGCACCACCATTGGTTGATTTAAATACCCCCATAGCCGTTCCCGCATACACGTTCTGATTATTGGTCGGGTCAATAACTATTGCCTCAGCGGCTGTGCCGGAACCATATTGATCACTCATTCCATTATTAATAGATGACCATGTTGCCCCGCCATCCGTAGTCTTGTAGATCCCGCCGGACCATGCACCAACGTAGATCGTCTGTTTGTCTGTAGGGTCTACAGCAATAGATTTGATATCACCCGTTATGGGGGGCATCGCCTGCCATATATCGGGTGTCACCACAATAGTGATGGTCGTTGTTGCAGAAGCTGCAGAAGACACATTTCCCGCAGCATCCTTCGCCCAGGCGTAAAGAGTTTTTGGGGTTGCAATCCCGGTTGGTATGTTACTAAACGTGTAACCAGGTGGCGCCGTAGCACTCCAATTACCTGAATTAGCAGAAGGTGCTGTTGGTGTTTCTGTTACCAGATAGCCGGTAACGGCACCATTGTCAGTCGCCGTAAAAGTTGTGATCGGTACTTTTCCAAATATGGCTGTCGCGGGGATTGTAAAACCGCTTACCGTTGGTGGAGTAGTGTCCAGTGTCGCGGCAAACGAGTCCAACGTTGTATCAATAAAGGTGGTTACTGCTCTAGATGCTGGTGTAAATAAGTAAGCTACTTTTGCAGGGGTGATGGTGTAGCTGCCACCCTGTAGGGGACCTATGCTAAAGTTGCCATTACCATCACTCGTGACGGAACCGCTGGCAGTTCCGCTGTATGCTATTGTTGCCCCGGCAACTCCTGCATTGCCACTTATTGTGTAGTCATTTGAGCAGGCAACCGTAAAAGTAATCGCTTGATCAACGCTCTTTGGCGATGTGGCAGAATCGGTCACGCGTGCCGTAAGAGGGAATGTACCACAATTTGCGGGTGTTCCCGCGATGGTGCCGGTCGATCCGCTCAGGGTAATCCCCTGTGGCAATGTGCCAATTACAATGCTCCAGGCAAGTGGCTGTGCCCCACCGCTTCCGGAAAGTGTTGTGCTGTATGCAGTTTTTTGTGTTCCGTCCGGGAGTGCTGTTGTTGCAATAGTCAGTGCCGACCAGATGCGCAGTCCCAAAGTTTTGGATGTAGTTTGCGGCGTTGGGTAACTGCTGTCAGTAATACTGAGACTCAGATTGGTGAACCCGGCTATGGTGGGTGAACCGCTCAGCACACCACTGCTGCTGTTCAGAGTGAGGCCGGTGGGAAGGGTGCTGGTAACTGCATACGTGAATGGTGCAATACCACCTGCGGATTGCAACGGAGTGCTGTATGGGCTGTTTACATACCCGACCGGTAAACTTGTTGTGCCAAAGGCAAAGGGGTCACCAAAGGCAAGGGCATAGGTAACTGTCGCAGTTCTTCCCACCGCGTCTTGTACGGTAACGCCAATGCTGCGTGCATCGGCAGTGGTAAGCAAACCTGACAGCGTACCGGTTACGCTATCGAGGCTCAGTCCGCTGGGTAAACTGCCACTGGAAATGCGCCAACTATAGCTGCCGTAACCGCCACTCGCGGTGATGGTTTGGCTATAGCTGGTGTTAGTCAGGCCACTGTTCAGCTTTCCTAAGGTGATGGCTAAAGGTGTGTCAACATTAATGTTGAGAGCAGTGCTGGTGGTTCTACCGGTACTATCGGTCACCGTGACGGTGAATGGATAGCTTCCCGTTGCACTCGGCGTACCGGCAATTGAACCGGTGCTGCCGTTAATATTAAGACCCGCTGGCAGGCTACCGCTCCTGATGCTATAGCTAAGGGGTGCTTTCCCGCCCGAGGCCAGTATTGTGGCATTATAGCTACTACTGGTGGCGGCCCGTGCCAATGAAGTTGTGCTTATTGTTAATGATGGCACCAGATCGATGACAAAGGTCGTTTCTGCATAGTTTTGTACGCTGTCGGTAAGCCCGATGGCAAAGGTATAACTGCCACTGCCGGTGGGTGTGCCGCTGATGACACCGGTTGTACTCTCAAGAGAGAGACCTGCTGGCAGACTACCACTGGCCAGGGCTAAGTTGTACGGTGACGTGCCGCCTGCCACCATTACCCTTTGATTATATGCCTCGCCTGCCGTTGCTGAAAACAGCTTCGTTGAGGTTATGTTGAGCGTTCCTATGGTTGGGAGCAGGAGGTCTGCCTTCGCTGAGTTCGATGAATCTACAGCAAGATATGCCTTGGTAGCTGTTTGATAGCCGGTCTTGGTGACTGAAATGCTATAGGCTCCTGGCGACAAACTCCCGAAGTCATAGCTACCATCGGCGGTAGTAGTCGTCATCGCTGCCGTATTGAGAGTTACTGTCGCACCTACAACCGGTAATCCGCTGGACTGATCGGTTACTGTACCCAGAACAGTGCTGTAAGCGGTTGCTGTTTGTGCTATATCCTGGCTACCAGTGGCGGTCGTGATTGTTACATTCGCCACTTTGGTGCCGGTGCTGGTGGGTGTTGCAGTTACCAGTACGGTACATGCCGCACCTGCGGCAAGAGTGGGAGCCAAGCTGGTACAGGGTGCACTGCCACCTGGTGCGACAGAAAACTGGGAGGGTGCAGAACCACTCAAGGTGATGGAGGTGATGGTCACAGCGGTTGCAGCGGTGTTTCTCAGGCGAATCTGGTTCGCCCCGCTGATTGCGCTCACCGGTACGCTGCCAAAGTCAGCAGCAGCAGAAGAAAGTACTAAAGAACCAAAGGGCCAAGACTGTCCCGAACGCACGGGCCACACATAATAAGGACTTGAATTATGGTAGAGGTTCACGTAACCGTAGTTCATAAAGACGCCCCAAGCGATATCGGTGATATAAGCGTAGGTACTGCCAGACCAATAGAAACTGGACTGGACGGACGTAAACGGGTGCCCCGTGGGTAGTGAAGGAAATGCGTGACCGTAATCCACCAGTGACCAGAGTTCGTTCTTATTGGGCAGACGCCAGTCTCCCGCCTCTGAACGATCGTTCAGGCTGCAGGCGCCACTGGCAAGGGTGTTGGCCTTGGCAAGCGCATTGTTCCACGTTTGGCTGCCGAAACAGTTGGCGTCTTTCAGCCAGGTAAGGCCGGTCAGATTGTCGGTTACCGAGCCATTGGTGTTATCAACAAAGCGGGGTGCAGGCCAGGCCACCCCCGGTTGAAGCGCACCATCATCCCAGCCGGCATAACTGGTTGTCTGCCCTGTTTTTGGCGTTGGTGCCGGAGCGGCACCGGCATTTAACACAATGGAATAACTGAAAATTACTATGAACAGTACAAGAGCAAGTCGCTTCATGGGTTCCATCCTCTGCAGGTGATTATAACATTAACAGCCAGCCGCATGGCATCCCGGTAAATGGGGAGATGATCGTAATTGGCCATCACATAACCTCAAACAAAGTGTCAAATAATCAAATAGCCTACTGTCCCGAACGCACGGGCCACACATAAGAAGAATAAGTCTTATTGCTGTAGCCCACGCCACCGTCGCCCATACCGACGCCCCAAGCGTTGTAGGTGCCATTCGCGCAGGTACTGCCAGACCAATAGGAACTGGACTGGACGGACGTAAACGGGTGACCGGCAGGAAGAGCGGGACTAACGCGTGACGTATCCACAAGCCCCCCCAATTCACGTATGGATGGCACACGCCAGTCAGCATAGCCAAGGTAGCTGTTGGCGTTGAGACAGGCGGCGTAATCAAGTGCCTGCTGCCAGGTTTTTGAGGCAACGGGAGTGCAGGCGGCCGGACCGGGGGCATTGGCATCTTTGGTCCACATCAGGCCGGTCAAGTTGTCGGTGACGGTACCGTCACCCTTGTCGGTAAAGCGGGGTACGGGCCAGGCAACGCCCGCCCTGACGGCACCATCGATGGCACCATCCTGCCCGGTTCCGGCACAGGGGATCTGTGTGCCAGACGAGTTGTAGCAGGCTGTTTGCCCGGTTTGGGGCACTGGGGCCGGGGCGGCGGTGGCGCAAAAAGCGGAAAAATGGATAAAAAAAGCGGCAAATAATATTATGTGATGTATCTTCATCGGAACCTCTGCGAACGTCTTGTTTGTATTTTGATCGAAAATACATGCACCGTAATTAAAGAGCATCTCCATCAACGACGATGTGTTGTAATGCAGAAAGGACATCTTCAATATTGCCAGTAAGAAAATTGGAACTATATTCTACGAGATCTTCGGCTACGATTTCACCGATTTGCCCAGCAAATCTTTTTCCGAACTGACGCAGCATGCCACTAAATACTGTTTTTATTGTTACTTGCTGTCGATAGCCTCCTAATACCAATCTATTAATAATGTCCTCCTGTATTCCTTTAGGTACAAATCTTTCTAACAATATCGCTACCATTTCATGAGAAAGCACAACTATTGTTGGCGAAAAGGAGCCATCTATAGCGTAATTATCTTTCATCAATATGTGCCTGATATAGTCGGTCAACAGCGGATTTTCTATTTCAAAACAAATATGTTTAGCATCACCCCTCTTGATTACTGGGCGGGACAAGGTAGCTTTAAGCTGCACCTCAAGTTCTTCAGTGCTGAACTTTCTTAAATTTGCATCATACTTGAGGGTTATTGCCCGACTACGCGTAACATGGAGTTTTTCAACAAGTTCGTATATGCTTGGATTGGAGGAAATAATACCCACGTCCTTCATAAGCTGATAAATTAGAATGTCAATTTCACGCTTTGGTAAGGTACCAAAAGCCGGAGTTTTGTATTGAGAAAGAAAATGAGTGAGAACGTCCTTGCACTTCTCTGGTGTAATTGTAATTGTTGATGATTCCATTTTATTCTATCCCCCCTCAATAGATAGTAACATGTGGTTATATTTAAGTTTTTATACTATTACTGCGCCGATAACCGGTAAATCATAAATTTAACTGCACTGACTCTCATTTGCTCAAATCACACTGATGGCACTCTCCTCGATCCTTGACATTATTGCCCTGATAAACTGACCAAACACAAAAACGCCACTTCTCCGATGTCGAACCGAAAAGCGGCGTTTGATGGTATTGTGTATATAGAAGCGGGCATATGGCCATACGCCCCGACAAAAAAATGGCGGTACTGCGGTTTTTCCAGGGTTAAATGTGCTTTCGCTAATGCGTGAGGCGTGAGGCGTGAGGCGTGAGGCGTGAGGCGTGAGGCGTGAGGCGTGAGGAAATGTGCCCCACCTGCGTGGTGGTGTCAAGCATTATTTGACCATAATTGGCTGTCGCGTTACCCATATAATTCATCCGTATCGCTTTCATCCTCTACGTCCCAAAATCTCTACCGGCACCTAATCCCCCGGTAATTCCCCAACCACTCCCCCGACACTCACCACACAAAAAAACGCCCCACTTATTAATCGAAGTAGGGCGTAGTAAAATCACCCTCTTTCAGTAACCCGGCTACCCGTAACCGGGCCCGTGGCTTTGCGTCACCGGGTCACCCCGGTTTTGCTTTTTACAGAGAATCTATCTGCCATGAAAGATATACAAAGCGACTCCCCCTGTCAACAACATTAAAGTAAGGTTACGTTTTATGACGTATTGTTATGTCACTGGCCTATGTCATTATTTAATTAGATAATAATCATAGTACCACGCGAAAGAAAAAACAATAACCTATACATACCATAACGGTTCTCTATGGGGCAAAATTGCCTATGTCGGGTAGATGGGGGGGATAGCCGTGTACAACCCCCAACGGGGTACGCACGAAGAGTATCCATCGTCTATAGCAACTGCCGAACCTGTTCGTAATTTGTCGCTCTCTTGATACCGTTTTTGAGTAACTCCAACTTTGCAAGATCGGATATTTCCTGCATTTTATCCTTTACTTCAACAGGTACATCACCAAATTTAATTTCCAACATCCCCTGAATGCCTTCCATCAAACCTCTTATTTCACCTCTTATTTCACCTTCTACTAAGCCTTCCATCTTACCT
>CAIRBT010000141.1 GCA_903876875.1 uncultured Geobacteraceae bacterium | reverse complement strand
TAGCCATATGTCATGACTCGTTCATCCACTCCGGCTCCCTTGAGAACAGTGACCTGTTGTCGCTGACCGATACGGTCATACTGATCATAACTGATGGTACGGTTGTTGGTGCCGTCTCGCACACTACTCAAACGGCCATCAGCGTAATAACTGTAATAATAGGTTACGTTCTGATTGGTGGCAGTTTCAAGCTGCCCGTTGCTCAGATATGTGTAAGACTCGTAAGTCCCATCGGCAAAGCCTTTCTTCGTTACCTGACCCCGGTCGTTGTAGGTGTAGGTAGCCAATAATATCCCCGGAGTTGACACTGTCGCATCATACTTTTCCTTTACCAAGCCGCTGTCGTAATAGGTATAATGCACTTTATTGCCAAGCTGGTCGGTTTCATATTCTATTCGACCAAGCTTGTCATATCCGAAAGCAGTATGGGATTGTCCATCCAGCGAACCTGCTTTCGTCATATTGGCATCATATACCCCTACCAACTGGTCAACACCGTTCCCTTCGCTGCCACTGTATTTCATAACCGTATCGTTGTGCAGTGCATCAGTAATTTTCTTTGCTTTGCGATTGTAGGTATATTCGTATCTGGTCTCCTTATTCTCGGCATCCTTAAAATAGGTTAAATTTCCCACATTGTCATACCCATATGTGTTCATAATGCCGGGTAATGACAAAGCGGTCTTTGTTAAAACTTTAATCCGATTGAGTGCATCATATTGCTGGTTGGCGGTTAAACGTACCGTACCGGTGGTGTCACTTATGCTGGTCAGCAGAGGATTACCATTTTTGTCATAGCTGATCACCGAAGTGGTCGTGCCGGAAGGATCCGTAACGGACCACAAAAGCCCGACAGTACCAGCGGCCCGATTGCTTGCAGTATCAGCATAGTACGTGAACCTGGTTGATTTTTGATTGGCATCAATAATCTCTTTTACCGTCCCGTTCGGATTCTTCTTGATTACGGTGACGTAATTAGTGGGGGTTGTGGTTGCTGTTACAACTTCGCCACCGTTTTCAATTGTATAGGAAAAGGATGTCGTATGATAGGTAGCGGGGCGCTCGTCACTGATACTGGTGATCCGGTCAAAATTAGTATTATCATAACTGTAGCGTATGGCAGTTTTGATAGGACTCGACACACCTGTCAGAGATGTGGGATTGGTTACGGTTTCCGGGTCAATTTTGAAGGGTGAGATGTCCACCGGCTCCGTACTGGTTATAAGATTACGGTAGTTGTCATAGGTATAAAAAGTGGTGAGACTGACCGCTCCATCTTTGGGAACGGTTGTTGATTTGATTGTGCCATCGGAATAATAACTGAACGTTGTTTTCTTACCATTCGGGTCTGCTTTTTCCTTGATTATTCCTTTTTGGCTATCAAATGTGTACGTCCATCGTCCCGAATCCTTTTCCGTCAGGGTACTTGTTCTCATAACTCCGGTTGTGGTCGGATATACGATAGAACGCACCAACATATTGGGATCGGTGGCCGTCTGCATGCGATGATCTGCATAATAGGCATACTGGGTGATATTGCCATTCGGGTCGCGGCGTGATTTTATAAAACTGGAACCGTCAGGATCATAACCATACTCCCAGTATCCCCGCTCTGAACTGGCAGCAGGGGCTGCCGCCGGATTCATGACACGATAAAGGTTATTCCCATGATAGATGAAATTGTAGGCATGGCCACTTGGGTCAGTTATGGCCGAGATCCGGTGAGGTACCGTCGATTGATCATAACTGATGGAAACCACCCGTGAAGCCGGGTCAGTGATGCTGATAAGGTCACTACCCGTATAGCCAAGCACTGTTGTGTTGGAAAAACGGTCTACAATTGACACCAATTTACCATCCGTACGGAAGTTCTTTTTTATTCCATCACGGTACGTAATGGTAAAGCTGTTGTCCGTATTCCGGATTAGCAGAGAAAGATCACCCGAAGGGGAAATGTAGCCTTCCCCTGATTGCGTATATAGACTTTTGTTGCCGGAACCGTCCCTTAGTACAACGGAGCCACCGCTCTCGACTGTCAAAAATGCATCATACGTATGGCTCCACCCCAATCCAATCGGCCCATTGTAGGATGGCATACTTTTATAGAACAGCTCAAAGGCGACTCCGAGCGAGCCCCCCTTAATACTGAATAGTTCCTGATCATGGGCCACGATGCCTGAGATTACATCGGTGGTGGAGCCGGTACAGACCTTGGTACTTGTTACGGTGTTCTCTTCCGTACAGGTCTGCATTACCGCATTGGTGACCTCGAAAGAGTAGGATTGCGATGCTGTTGCCGGGGTTTGTTGGGAGTCGATTGCCTGAATCGTCACAGTAAACCTGCCAACGTCAACCGGGCTGCCAGTTATCTCACCGGTAGAGCCATTAAGAACCAGGCCTTCAGGCAGACTACCGGAAATCACCGACCATCTGTTGGTCCCCGTGCCGCCGGTAAAGGACAGTGTTTTGCCATAGGCTATGCCGAATTGCCCGTCAGGAAGTGATGGTGTGGTTATTGCTAAAGGAGGGTAACTCACACTAATGGTGAATTGCTTTGTTGCCACCAATGAGTTGACACTGTCGCTCAACATAACACCAAAGGTGTAGTCCCCGCCTTTGGTAGGTACACCAGTAATCACTCCCGTTGTGCTGAGGGAAAGACCGGGCGGTAATATGCCGGAGGTTTGCCGCCACGTATAGATGCCATTACCTCCACTAGCCGTCAGAGACTGTACATAGGATGTACCCGATATTCCGGCATTAAGAATAGTGTAATTGATTTTAAGTGGCGGAAATACCGTTAGAGCAAAAGTATTCGTTGAGGATCTTGGCGGATTTTGACTATCAGAAACTTTAACCATGAGATTGTAAATTCCAGTAGCCGTCGGTACACCGCTGAGAGTACCAGAACTACTCAATGCCATGCCGGCGGGTGGATCAGACCACATGTCATATACCTGGTTGTGTTGGATTGAAAATGTGTATGGTGACAAGCCATCGGAAGCAGAGATTATTGTAGAGTAGGGGATTCCAAACGATGCATCGGGTAGGGATGTTGTAGTAATTTTGGGGATTGAACTGACTACATTCATTATTGTAAGACTGCCAATATTGCTTTGGAAATCGTTCGCTCCATAATATTTCTGATAAGATTCTGTACCAACACGAACACCTAAAATAAACAAGTCAGGTGCTGCTGGTGCTTTCCAGGCACAGGTTCGGGCGCGGGAAGGCCCACAAATAGTTGTTTCAGGCAAACTAAACTGAATGAATTCATAGAGGTAGTCATCAAGAATTGCCCCACTGGCAGTTGCTACTAATGTGATGTTCTGTTGTTCTAATGCCCGGTAACCTGTCGCTGGGGAGAACATTGCACTAGTAGTAAGTGTTGCGCTGGTGGCACGATCGTATGTTCTGAAGTAATATACGGGAGAAGAGAAATCATAGCCGTTGATGTAGTTTGCTCTGACAAAAATATGCAATGCATAATTACCATAAAAATCTTGCGGACTGTACCATGTAAAAGAGGGTGTAAACGATGAAAATGACATGCCATTTACAGGTGGGTTCCAAGGCCCCCATTCGCCAGTTACCTTGTCTTTATAGCTTATCCTAATTTCATATTGATAAAAGTCATTGTAATTATCAATGTTTGAGCCTTGACCAGTCACCGTAAGTACGCTTCCAGGTGGAAGAATTGTTGGATTGTTCCAATCAGTTGAGCTCGGGGTGAGTGTGACGCCGGTTGCTACCTGATACGACCAGTTTGATGGGCAATAGTATTTCCACGGGCAGTTACGGCAAGGCCCATTTTCGTTGTCGTAATCGTAAAACTCATCGGGGCACATAACGTCACGTTCAAAACACCTATTACCAAGTAAATTGATTGTTGCCGCAAAACTTGTACCATACATTAGCGTACTTAAAGCTATCAACACTGTGATGAACCTGATCCAGCAGGCAAAATTGATAAAACTTATTTTCCTGTAATTCATAACACGCCTCCTCGTAAGACTGTTAGAATTTAAACTGGCATAAGTGCTCATTCGTTATTTTATATTTTTTGCTTTATAATAATTTGATATTATTGTATTTAAGCAATTAATGTGCCGAGTAACTCTAATTTTATTTATCCAGTAAAAACAGTAAAATAAAAGTCTGACATACCGTGATACGTGACAAAATATGTCATTATAAACAGATTGAATGACAATTTATGTCACTTAAAATAAATAGGTAGAGTAGAGAGCAGGTTTCACCCTCCCCTCCCTCATAACGAATTTAGAGTTTATGCGGCGCGAAGCCGTCCCATAAACTCTTGTTGAACTAAACCGATCCAGTTCTGCTGCTATATGGCGTTTTAAAAGATTTTGGGGCTTTTTTCGGCGAGTGCTGTTGTTTTTTTGGATGATTTCAGGGATTATTTTTTCATGTTTCTCGTTCTTTGATATTTTTTGAAAGTCTTTTTACCGATATTTTGACCACGATACCGGTCTGCACTGCTGATTTCAGCATCTGTGGACGCACCGATAGTGCAATACCTATTTTTAATGCCTGAATTTATTGTAATTTTGGGGCCAGGCTTATGTTTATGCTTGGTGGACTGCGTGACCTTCTTGCCAATGAGCATGTCACCACCATAATTCCTTCAGAGTAACATGGGCACCGATACTTGGTCATCACATCTGTTGGCACGGCATTATTTTGTTCCTCTACCTGCTTATTGATTTTATCGGCGAGGAGTAACTGGACTCTTTTTAAGGTCAAACGATTTGCCGGACTGAGAAGCCCGTAGTATCGTACCTTGTGGAATCCTTGCGGCAATATATGTTGGAGATAACGGCGGAGAAATTCATTGGCAGGCAGAGTCATGCGCTTTAGACTGCCCGTGGCACTTTCCTGATAACGGAAGGTCACGTTGCCGTTGTCAATTGCCTCGATTCGACTATTGGCAATGGCAATGCGATGGACGTAACGCCCGAGATATTGAAGCACCTTCTTTGGGTTGGTAAATGGTGGTTTGCAATACGCTATCCACTCTTTTTTCCAGACTTCTTGTGGAAAGGCAACCTCAGGTAGTACTTTTTGGGCAAGCTTCATGAATCTTGCCCGGAATAGTTGTGATAGTGCCTTTACTGGAACGAGCCACTTTTTTCTCGTAGTACGCCAGTTGCTAGCAGCATCCAAGCCACCGGCAGGCACCAACATATGAACGTGAGGGTGGAATTCAATGGTTCGGGTCCAGGTATGCAACACAGACAGTATGGACAGCTTCCCACCAACATACTTTGGATCACTGGCAAGTTTTGTGAACATTTCGGCTGCTACTTGTTATTTAAGTAGTGCTTAAGTAGTGTCAAACCTACACTATTTATAAAATAGCTTTTTGACGATAGAGTTCTCCTGAAACTTGGCATGTAAAGTATGATCTAAAGTACCGTAGGTTTGACACCATACAAGTACCATACAGTACCTTAACCGTAAATTAAATCAGTCCGGTCGAATCTGACAAAACCGCTTTTTCTCATGTGTGGTTGAAAACGACAACTATCTCTGAAAAGTGGCCCGTTATATCAAGCGCAATCCCGTGCAAGCAGGGATGGTGGAAAGACCAGAAGATTTCTATTGGTCCAGTGCCAATGCCCATATAACCGGTGCAGACAATCATTCACTTTGCACAACTTCATGGCTAGATGGACAGTGCCGAATTTGTGATGACTGAGGATGGGGAGACGGCTAAGACAATTCAGCTGGCAACCCGTACCGGTCGACCATTCGGCTCAGACAGTTTTGTCGTACATGCTGAAATTCCATCAACAGCCTTTGAAAGCCAAAAGACGAAGGCGTCCTTTCAAAACAAATGGGGAGTGTCCCCAATAAGATCGGGAGGGATTTCTTGCCGGGAAAATGTCTGACGAAGTTGAGCGGCTCCGAATTGCCACACATACAGGGCGTCCGACTGGAGATAATGCTTCCATTGCTAAAGTTGAATGCTTAACAGGTCGCTATCTAAGTAAAGGTGCGCCAGGACGACCGAGGAAACAATAATTAGTATTATGTCCCCGGATTAATCCCCCTAGGAGCCTGTCGGACTTAGGAGAAATCTGCTGCAAATCCGTCTGAACGGATCATATTT
>CAIRBT010000140.1 GCA_903876875.1 uncultured Geobacteraceae bacterium | reverse complement strand
TTCAACATGTTACAAAAATGCAACCAAATCGTAACATTGAAGCTCTCCCTATTTGAAAAGCAGGCTTTTCAATCCAAGCGTCCTTTCCATATCCCACAGATTCATGAAAAATGCGTCAAAACGCCCATGGCGAACCTGTTCTTCTTCCCGTTCCCAGAAATAAAGCCGCGATGCGGGATAGAGATAGCCGAAGGGGTAGGCGGTCCTGCTCTGGATGGGGCGTGCTATTGTCGAGGGGTCGTAGCGGTACATTTGTTCCTGGCTATCGACCAAGAGTTGGCCTCGCTGTCTCACAACTCTGGCCTGGGTAAGGAATTCATTGGCCTCCCGTACGCCGGAACCGTTGGTGTTCTGTTCACGCTTCTTGGCCAATAGTGCTCGCAGAGTCAGGGCACGATGGGTAGCGCGCAGTGACGTAACCTCAAGGCCACGCAGCAGTTCCCCCTGTAATCTGTCCGACTCCCGATTATTCACGTTTGTGCTACGTAGTCGGCTCAAACGGGTCGATAGTTTGTCCGTAATGGCGGTCATTTTTGAAGCGTAGGCTTCAAGATTCTCAATGGGAGAGGACACGGCCTGAGTAGCCTCAGCACGAGATGCCGTGTCCAACAACCACCCATACCGAAAATTTGGTTCCGGCTGGAATGGTTTGTTAAAGGGGGGAGGCAGCTCTGAAAACGGTGTTAGTACCGACAGATAGCGGAGCAGTTCCCTCTCTTTCAAAAAAGAGTTCTGTACGGAAAGTGCCTGTTTGAACAGTCGGCGCAGCTCTTGGTCATCGGTGAGATCGTCAAGTCTGGATAATGGTGAGGTTTGTCGCTCGCTCCCATTATCTTGTAATGACCAGGACCAGCGGGCAATGCTCCAGTCGATCAGCCAGTACCCCCACTCCCATCCGGAAGTAAAGGTGAGATGACCGCTTACCCCGAGGTGCGACATGGATTCGATGTCGCTCAGCCGGGCGTCAAGGTACGGGAGCAGGAGTAATGGTACCGATGAATCAAACCCCACCCAGTACGAAGACTCGGGCCAATACCACGTTTCACGCCGTTGGGATTCCATGGCTGCCGCTTCGAACATGAAGCGCTGGTTCCGGTTACCATAGACCGGTGCCTTTGCCTCCGTTGCCGAGTAGCACATGACTGAATGGATCATGATACCGCTGCCGGGGAGTTTGGGGCGACGCACTTTTGCACCCTCACGGGCTGCGATGACATGGGTCGCGTACATGAGGCGCGCCCCATAGCGCTTTTCAACCTGCTGTTCGATATGCATTTGCACATCCGGCAGTAATTTATCCAAAAACGGCAGATGTTCCCCCATGGTAACATCCAGGCTCAGGTAATCCCATGGTGCCTGAAACAACCAGGCAAGGGTGTCGTCAACCTGTTGCTGATAGGAGGGATAGGGTCGCAGCACAGTGATGGCCTGAAACGCCTGTTGCTGAATCATCGAAAGTGAAATTTCAATGCCGCAGCGTATACCACGCTGATGGGCATATTCGACAATTCTCCGGGCGTGTGTCGGCCAGGATTCCCGGTCCATATTGCGCAGCAGAAAAAACTGAAAGGTATTCTGGCCATTGCGTGCCAGCCAGTCCAGGTAGGCTTTGATATCCGCAAAGGATTCGGCACGGGAGGGGTCATGGAGCTGTTCCGTCAGTTCTATGGGATGGAGCGTATGCAGATGGAAACCACGTTTTTCAAATCGTGGTTGTCCCGAAAAAGTAAATTGTCCGGGAAGGGGCCATTCCGTGTAGGATGGTACAATACTTGCGCGGGGGTGATAGAATTTACATCCGAGTTTTTCCTGAATCAGGCCGTAGAGACCGGCGGCAACTCCTTCAGGCGTTGACGCTTTCAACCGCACGGTAATGGTGTTGTTTTTTCGGGAAGAGTGCCATCCGTAAGAAACATCCGGTACCGCTGTGCAGAGATAGGGACGCTTGGAAGGGCCCGGCACATAATGGTCACGGCTTGCTACGACGTCGGGAAGTACAATGCGTACGGTGCAGCGGTCCATATTATGACCGATTCGGGAGCGGGAAAAAGAGCGGCGAAGCAGGTCAGCGGTATCGGCGAGTGCCCGTCCCGCAACGGGATTAAGACATAACTGTTCCGTGGCGTCGATGGAAATGGCAAAACCAAGGGATTGGCTCGCCGATAACACGGTCATAAGCAGGAGCAGAATGCTGAGGAACGTCGGCTTCAATATAAGAATCCGTTTAAACAATGATGTGGGCGAAACCGGGCAGTGACGTAATCCTGGCCGGACTGTAGCCAACAAAATCACCATCTATCTGGATCGGCTTAACCCCTTTGATTTCAACTCCATTGGTTGGAATGCGCACAAGTTCCTTACTGGCATCAGCCTTCCCACACACTATTTCAACCGCAAGACGCAGATAGCTTCTTCTGCCATTTTTTCGAATACAAACAGCCGTAAGATCGGGTGAGAATACATCTCCCTCCGGCGAGAGGACGAAATCGCCACCATAGCGGGAGGCACTGCAAATTATGGCACTATGACACGCTATGATCCTCTCCTCCGTAATTACTTCAATCAAGTTCTTATCCCACTTAAACGCGCTGATAAACGCGGAAAGAGCATATGCACCCTGCTTTAACAGCCGTTTTCCCAGTGGCCAGACATCTCTGGCAACGGAACCGTCAAGTCCAATTCCGGCCATGAGTACAAAACGGTGCGTGCCCTGATCCAGTTCTAGTACCCCCACCGAAAGGGGGCGGGTTTCCCCCTTCACAATGCGTTTAATGCCATATTTCACCGATTTAATACCAAGTTCGGCGGCAAGAACATTTGACGTTCCCATGGGCAGTACCGCCAGTGTAGCGGTGCCCGGCAGAAGCCCGTTGACAACTGCATTGATGGTGCCGTCACCCCCGGCCACAATGACCAGAGGTGACGGTTCGGCTCCATTTATTTCCTGACAGCAAGCAATAATCTGGGCAGGAGTGGTCACCGAAAATACCGTAGGAGCCATGCCCGCTATTTTCAACCGGGTGATGACTCTTTGTATT
>CAIRBT010000139.1 GCA_903876875.1 uncultured Geobacteraceae bacterium | reverse complement strand
GGTATCGCTTGAACATTCAGGTTCAAATATCCAAAACATCACAGGATTTTGTGTACTTAGCCAGACCGGAACCATTGTCGAATATTATGTCCCCCGGCATAGTTTTAATCTGTTCATGGAACAGGTCATCAGCAGTGGTGCTCACGTGGTACTTATTGAAACAAAACGTAAAAATCTGGAAGAATATTTCCTGTCGTTGGTCACATCATGAGGAACAAGGTTCGGCAATCACGGTTAGCTGCTTTGCTGAAATATCTCCAGGGTTTCGATACCCGTCCATATAGTGCCCTTTTCGTTCTTGTCTCGATAATTTCTCTTCCCACCCTTAAAAACTCTTTTTTAAGCATTGATGATGTTATGCTGATTGTCAATAATCATAAAATGACTGTTACCATCGGCAATATCATCGATATCTTCTGTCGGCCACTGGGCCAACTCCATGACAAAAGCTTCTATTCTGATTTTTCATTTGCCTATTATCGTCCCTTCCTGGATATTCTTTACATGTTCAATTATACGCTCTGGGGGATAAATCCGGTTGGCTTCCATATTACAAATCTGCTGTTACATCTCGGTACGGTTTTTTTTGTCTACCGTATCGGACTTATTCTGCTTAATGCCGACCGTACGGTAGCACTCATCGCTGCGGCTCTGTTTGCTGTTCACCCGGTTCATAATGAGTTGATCGGCAGAGTAGCTATGAATGAAAACATTCTGGGCCTCCTGATTGCCGCCTCCTTCTATTGCTTCCTGACCGGCAAGCGCACTCTCTCTCTGGTTGCCTTTGCCGCTGCTCTGTTGTCAAAGGAATCAGCGGCACTGTTCCCTGTCGTTATCTTTGTCTTTGCCAATAATGGTTCGGATAGTACGGGGTCCGTGCGAAAGAATCTTCCCTTTCTCTGGTTACTCTCTGCCTATGTTGTAATACGACTGGCGGTTATCGGTATTCCCGAAGTAGCCGGGGTACCTCAACCGGTGCAAGCCACTTTTCTCTTTTGCTCGGCTTTTGCTGATTATATGAAATTATTTATATTTCCATTTCAGCTCAGCTATTATTACCCGCCATGGAATTTCACCTCCATTTTGCAACCCGGTCTGCTTCCGGCACTGTTGATATTCGTTGTGGTAACCATCTGGGTCAAGAAGCGGGGAGTACAAAACCGTGAGTGCAAGCTGTTTCTCGGGGCTTTCATTATGTTATTGCCTGCTCTTATGAAAGCAAACGAACTTATTCTTAATAGTTCCCGAGCGTATATAGCTGACAGACAGCTGTATACCGCTTCAATTTTTCTTGTGTTACTGATAGGCTCTTTTTTAATTCGTTTTTCAGGTGGCACAACTAGAAAATATCTACTCCTGTCAGCGGTGGCTGTCGTTGCACTGTTGTCATACCAAACGATATCTCTCTGTGCGGTTTGGGAAAATGATGATGTGCTCTTATCGCGGTATTGCCACGATTATCCCGCAATGTCAATCTCCCATCAGTATCGGGGTCGCGTTTTTTTGAATAGTCATGACTATGACCATGCACTTTCAGAGTTTGAGGCAGCTTTGCAGGTAGAGAAAAATATCTGGAAGTCCTTAGGCTCTCACTCCAAGCCATTGTCTCCGACGGGTAACTCATTCACAAAAGTGGAACTAATTAATAAATATTCACTTGCTCAATACCGGTCCGAATATGCTGAATTACATTTTTTGCTTGGCATCGTCTATCTGGCACAGCATGATAGCCAACGGGCAATCACCAAATTTAAGGTTTCCCTTCAGATGCAGCCACATTTTCTTGACGCTCGAATTGCGCTTGCCGAACTGTATCTGCAGCTGGGGCGGATTGCAGAGGCTCGAAAAGAGTTCGCAGCGGCTCTGATGGATATACGGCAATCGTCCGTATATATACCCTGATGAATGACGATGCGGAGAGCATTCCTATGACAGCAGTTACCATCTGTAAACTCTTACGCGTTCGCCAGTGGCTTAAGAACCTGATGCTCTTTTTCCCCCCCTTTCTGGGGGGGACGCTCTTCTCTACCTTCGATGGTTCCTTTTCATTCCGGGTATTATGTGCTTTTTCATTGGTCTCCAGTGCAACATACATTCTCAACGATATTGTGGATAAGGAACATGACCGTTATCACCCGGAAAAACGCACCAGACCCATAGCTTCGGGGCAGATTACCATCGTATCGGCACTCTCTCTATCCGCGCTTCTGTTGGTGGGTGGCTGTCTGCTTGCCCTGACTATCTCAAGCTACTTCTTTTTCTGTATTATCTGCTACGTTGCTCTTTCAGTCTGCTATAGTCTGAAATTAAAGCAGCTTGTGCTCGTAGACATTTTCTGTATTTCGGCCGGTTTTCTCCTCAGATTGCAGGCGGGGGGGGCGGCATTCAATGTTACAATATCAGAGTGGTTGTTTCTGAGTGTTTTTCTGCTTTCTCTCTTCTTGAGTGCCGGAAAAAGAGTGGCTGAACGAAAACAGCTGGGGAATGACGCTCTCATTCATCGAAAAGCACTTGCCAGTTATCCGGACGGTTATCTTGAGGGAAGTATGCTTATGACCGGTGGAGCCGTATTGGTGACCTACGCACTGTATGTCATCAACCGCCATTCACCGGTATTGCTCGTTTCCGTGCCGCTCTGTTGTTTTGGGTTGCTGCGCTATAGTTTCAGAGTTCAGTCGGGAAAAGGGGGGGATCCCACCGATTCTCTGCTCAAGGACCTGCCGCTCTTGATGGTGGGCATGGTCTGGGCAGTTATGATTGGTTGGGTAACTTATGGTGGTTAATACGTGCGGATAGTCTTTTATCGTCATTCCCTGCTGAGCAGGGGAGGGGACAAGATGGTCATTGCACATGCAAATCATCTTGTTTCAACGGGACATGATGTCACCATACTGGCGGCGGTGGTTGACACGGTGTTCTCCATTGACCGGAGGGTCATCGTTCAGTTGCTGCCTTTCCCTAGCAAGCTGTTCACCATTTTGAAAGCGGTGGTCACCTCTTTTGCCGCCGATCTGCTGGTAGCAGATATCATTCCGATTGCCACCTTGCTCGCCCTGCGTAATCACCGGCGGATTGTCTATTTTGCACAGGATGATGACGAATCGTACTATAGTAATCCGTTCATGAAAAAACTGATTCGTTTATTTTCCATAATCGGCTTACTTTTTTGTCGAATACCGGTTATTACGGTATCTCCGTACCTTGCCGATCTGCTTACGGAACGTTTTCATATTCCGATTGCTGTTGGAGTGAACGGAGTGGATACCTCTATTTTTTATTCAGATCCGGATCATGAGTTACTGGAGGGGAAGTCTTCTCGGAAGTCTCTGCTTCTTTTATCCCGCTCTGACATGAGGAAAGGCTTTGATATCGCCCAGGCGGTGATAAACCGGTTAGCAGTTGATATCCCCGTATCCTTTGAAGTCTGGACGGTCGGTGAACAGTGTACCGGTTTTTTTGGCTCACTCATCCACCGTGACTTCGGGTATGTGAATGAAAGCAGACTGCGCCGTATCATGAGTAGTGCCGATCTGTTTCTCTATCCAACCAGACATGAAGGTTTTGCGTTAATGCCCCTTGAAGCCATGGCATGTGGTTGTCCGGTTGTGACGACGCACGCCGTACCTTATGCCGTGCACGGGGAAAATGCTGCAGTGTCCCCCATAGCAGACGTGGAACGGTTAACAGAAAACTGTCGTCACTTGCTCGATCACCGTTCACAGCACCATCGCTATGCGGAACAGGGACGGAACTTTGCACTCGGTTGTTCCCTGTCGGCGGCACAGGTACAGTTTGAAACCCTGCTTACCCGGTGTCACCGGTAATGCAGAGAGTCCCCAGCCATACTCAGCCGACCCTTTCTCTCATCACCATCTGTTATAACAGTGCCGCCACCATCAGACAGACCATTGAAAGTATCGTGAATCAGAAAGAACCGGGAGTTGAATACATCATTATTGACGGCGGATCCTCAGATGGTACCCAGGAGATTATTGCCGAGTATCGGGAGGTTGATCTTGTTATCAGTGAAAAAGATGGCGGTATCGCGGCAGCATTCAACAAAGGCATTCGCTCTGCATCCGGGGATATAATCGGCCTCATTAATTCAGATGATATTCTTAATCCTGCAACAGTGGTGACCATTCGACGCCTCTTCCACGAGCAACCTCAGACCGCCGTTATCCATGGTGATGTGATATTGCAGGAAGGAGAAATCACGGTTAAGCGGCTGAAACCTGCTGGTTGCTGGTGGTATCCCTGGAGGTTCGTGCTCTTTAATCATCCTGCCACGTTTGTCCGTCAGGAGGTCTATACACGCCACGGCTTTTTCGATGAAGCTTATACGATAGCCATGGATGTGGAACTGTTTTTACGATGGAGAACGCGGAGTGTTACTGTCAGCTATATACCGGAGTCGTTTGTAACCATGCAGGCAGGAGGGGCAAGCGGTCAGCATGCATTGCGGGGTTATCGTGAAGTTGTCACAGCCTTTACAACCCATGGCTATCCGTTACTTCCGGTGTATCTCCAGTTTATGTCAAAATGCGTACTTCATTGGATGATGAAGATCCGGGGAAAGCTTCGTGAATATTACGCTGGTTAAGAAGATAGATCGTTTTATTGGCGAACTACTGGTGCTGCTGTTGCCATCACCGGCAATGGGAATACCACTTGTTACGCCGTCACGGTTTCTTGTCATACGTCCCGGTGGCATTGGTGATGCAGCACTTCTCGCGCCCACCTTGACACTTTTGAAAAAGACTTTCCCCACCGCACATATTACGGTGCTTGCCGAGCAACGTAATGCCGGACTGTTTGAATTACTCCCGGAGGTTGACACGCTTTTCCTCTATGATCGGCCACGGCAACTGTTCTCTGCGATACGGTATAGCTATGATGTGGTTATTGATACGGAACAGTGGCACCGCCTCTCGGCAATCGTTACCCGCTGTATCTCGGCGCCGGTCACCATCGGTTTCAACACCAACAGACGCCGTACCATGTTCACCAATTCTATTGCATACTCTCAGGAGGAATACGAGGTTGACAGCTTTATGCATCTTCTTGCCCCGTTTGGTGGTCTCCCCCTTGATAACCCTGCTTTGGCGGGAGAACCCTTTCTTCAGGTTCCAGCGTTCGCAGAACAGCGGGCGTTAGCACTTTTGGCACCGTTACGCAGTAAAGTTTTTATCACTATCTTTCCCGGTGCCAGCATTACTGAACGGAGGTGGGGGGGGGAGCGGTTCAGGCAGGTTGCCAACTGCCTATGTGAAAGGGGCTACGGGGTAGTGGTGGTCGGTGGCAAAGAGGATGTTATCTGCGGTAAAGAGATTACTGTCGGCAACAGCGGAATAACTATTGCCGGTGTGACGACACTGGCGGAAACGGCAGCCGTCATTCAAAAAAGCAGCGTACTACTGAGCGGTGATTCCGGTATCCTTCATATTGCCGTGGGGCTTGGGGTGCCAACCGTATCTCTGTTTGGCTCCGGAAGAGCGGCTAAATGGGCTCCCCAGGGAGTACGTCATCGGGTCATTAACAAGCAACTGCCCTGTGCTCCCTGCACAACGTTTGGCACAACGCCACCATGCCCGCATAAGGTGGCATGTATGGAAAATATCACTGCTGATGAGGTTGTCAGTGCCATTCTGGGCATTTTTGACTGAAATTCGAGTTCATAGCTCATTCAGGGATACCTTGACGCTGCGTTCCTGAATTAAATAGTGTCCGAAGTGATAGGTAATGAAACGTACCGTTATTAGTCCCTGAACCGTTTCACCAGCTCACCATACGCATCAATCCTCCGGTCCCGTAGAAAAGGCCAGATGCGCCGTACGGTTTCACTGCGTCCCCGATCAAGGGTGACCATTAGAATCTCTTCTGTGTCGGCAGAAGCCTGTGCCAGTATCTCCCCCTGTGGCCCGGCGATAAAACTTCCCCCCCAGAACTGTATGGCTCCATCACCCTGTGGTGACTGTTCGACACCTACCCGATTTACCGCCAATACTGGTACTCCATTGGCAATGGCATGACCCCGTTGCACCGTGCGCCATGCATCATATTGCCGCTCTTTCTCATCGACCGTATCTTGAGGATCCCAGCCGATAGCTGTTGGATAAATCAGTAGATCGGCACCGGCCAGAGCCATAAGGCGAGCTGCTTCCGGATACCACTGATCCCAGCAGACCAGCACGCCGAGTGAGCCGACGGAGGTCTCTATGGGGTTGAAGCCCAGATCGCCGGGGGTAAAGTAAAATTTCTCATAAAAACCCGGGTCGTCGGGGATGTGCATCTTTCGATAGGTTCCGGCAATGGTGCCATCCTTTTCAAAGACAACTGCGGTGTTGTGATACAGACCGGCAGCCCGCCGTTCAAACAGGGAAGCAACAATTACAATATTCAATTCGGCGGCCAGTGCCCCGAAGCGTGCCGTTGAGGATCCCGGTATTGATTCTGCCAGATCAAAGAGGGCAGGGGACTCAATTTGACAGAAATAGAGTGAACTGTGCAGCTCTTGGAGAATGACCAGCTTGGCACCCGCAGCTGCCCCCTTCCTGATCATGCACTCCGTTGTGGCAAGATTTGTCTCACGGTTTTCTGAACAACACTGTTGAATGAGTGCGGCAGTAAGCATGGTCATGGCAGCACTCCAGAGGGGAGATGCATGGTTACGCAGTGCAGAGAGCCGTGCTGTTCAAGGAGCGGCAGACAGTCAATACCAATGATTTCCCGGCCGGGAAAAACTGACGAAAAGAGTTTCAGAGCTGCATTATCAGTGGCACTGTCCCGGTATGTGGGGACGAGAACCGCTCCGTTGATGATGAGGAAATTTGCATAGGTCGCCGGCAGACGGTGTGACTCCTCGTCAAAGCGTGCCTTTGGCCAGGGGAGCGGAATCAGCTGATAGGGTGTCCCATCGGGTGAGGTGAAGGCCTTCAATTCCTGCTCCATCAATTTTAATGAAGCAAAATGTTCATCGAGGGGATTATCACAGGACTGATAGAGTATAGTGTTATTGGGACAGATACGAGCCAGGGTGTCAATGTGAGAATCCGTATCATCGCCGGCCAAATGTCCATGGTTAAGCCAAAGTACCCGCTTGGCACCGAGCAGCGAGGCCAGTGCCTGCTCAATCTCACTTTTATTTAGTTGTGGGTTGCGGTTAGGTGACAGCAGGCATTCTGTTGTGGTGAGCAGGGTGCCCAGGCCGTCGCTTTCGATGCTGCCACCTTCGAGTATCAGACCCACGGTATTGACTTTCGGTGCCAGATATCCTGCCTGTTTGAGCCGTTTCGTTATAAGGTTGTCATGGAAGGCGGGAAATTTGAGTCCCCAGCCATTGAAGCCGAAATCCAGCAGAAACGGTTTGTTATCATAATGAACGGTTAAGGGCCCGAAATCACGTGACCAGGTGTCGTTATTGGGTATTTCACAAAATATAACTTTTTCCAAATTAACGGTACCATGTTTTGCCAGATAATCTTTCGTTGACGCGATGTGTGGTGTGGTGAGCACTACCCGTTGAAAGCGGGTAATTGAGGTTATTATATCGGTAAAGACCGGTCGAATATCATCAAGCATATAGGCCCAGTCAGTTCCTTCGTGGGGCCAGGCCATTAAAACTGCATCTTGCATTTCCCATTCGGCAGGTAAGCGTAGTTTCACTGTAAATTCTCCTTTTGTGACTTTATTGAATTACTGACTGGACGTTAACCATAAAACCAGAACCTTGTATACCGCAACCGACCCCATATTATCAACTGAGTTCGACGGGGGTACCAATAATAATCGTACTTAACATAATATATCTTATGGGACATAAATCTATTTATCTCCATAATTAACTTGCATTTTTTGGTTTCTATCAGTAATGTAGCGAAGTTGAAATCAAATGTATGCTGAGGAGCTGGCACGGTATGAGTAAAGAAGAAGCTATTGAAGTAGAAGGCACCGTAATTGAACCATTACCGAATGCAATGTTTCGTGTAAAACTGGAAAATGAGCACGTTGTTCTGGCCCATATCTCCGGTAAAATGCGTAAATATTTTATCAAGATTCTTCCCGGTGACAAGGTTACTGTTGAGCTTTCACCCTACGACCTTACCCGTGGCCGTATCACGTACCGCGCCAAATAAGCTTCAGCATCTCTGCAATTCCATAGGTCCAGGCCCGTCCTTTCAGGTGGGCTTGTCTTGTTTCAAAATACACTGAGCGAGGATTACATGTATACCGTTGCCGATTTGAAAAAAGGTTTAAAGATCATTCTTGATGGAGACCCCTATCTGGTCGTGGCGTTCGACTTTGTCAAACCGGGTAAAGGTCAGGCCTTATACCGTACCAAGATGAGAAACATGATCAATGGTTCGCTTCTTGACAGAACCTATCGTTCCGGTGAATCTTTTGAACCGGCCAGCCTTGAAGAACGTACCATGGAATACCTGTACAAAGAGGGAAATCATTATACCTTCATGGATCAACAAACCTATGAACAGGTTGTCATGGAAGAAGATGCCATGGGCGATGCCAAAAACTACCTGTTGGAAAATCTTAAAGTAGAAGTTATGCTGTTTGGTGAAAAGGCCATCGGCATCTCTCTGCCGAATTTTGTTAATCTTCGCGTCACGGAAACCGAGCAATGGGCAAAGGGTGACACCAGCGGCAACGATTCCAAGCCTGCCACCGTGGAAACCGGTTACGTGCTGCGGGTGCCGCCATTTATTGAAGAAGGTGAACTGATTGTCATTGATACCAGAACCGGTGATTATTCTACACGGGTTAAAGGGTAATCTATGAAGAGCAACGCCTTGTGGCTCCGGGCGAAGTGTATTAAAGCTGTTCGTGAATTTTTCTGGTCGAGGGGGTTTCTAGAAGTGGAAACCCCCCTTCTTATTCCCGCAAACGCCCCCGAAGAATATATTAACCCCCTTATCGTCAGCCCGACCTCTCAATTGCAGACCTCACCGGAACTCTGCATGAAACGACTCCTGTCTGAGGGGCACCAGAAGTTATTTCAAATATGCCACTGCTGGCGATCCCATGAAAGAGGTTCCCGACACCTTCAGGAATTTACCATGCTGGAATGGTATCGAAGTAATGCGGATTATGAAGCTCTGATGACTGATTGTGAGGAGTTATTACGTCATGTCGCCCTCTCCTCCCTTCCCGAAGGAGCCACATTCCGAAGAAATGGCCACTCAATTACCCCTTTTGAACCGTGGCAGCGTATAACCGTCCAGGACGCCTTTGAGCGCTTTTCCCATGGCTCCGTATGGGAGTGTCTGGAAAAGGGGCTCTACGAGGAAATCCTGACGTCGGCAGTTGAGCCCGGTTTGGCAACATTTCACACACCGGTTTTTCTACTTGACTACCCTGCAGAACTGGCGGCTCTCTCCCGGCTCAAAGCGGAGAACCCCCGTCTGGCGGAACGCTTTGAGTTATATGTGGGGGGGCTGGAGCTGGCAAACGGTTTTAGTGAGTTAACTGACCCGGAGGAGCAGCGTCGCCGCTTTATTGAAGCAAATCGTCAGCGTTCTAAAAACGGTGAGGTCGCTTTACCCATTCCCGAACCGTTTCTTACGTCACTGGCAGCGATGCCCCCTTCGGCAGGAATAGCACTCGGTATTGACCGGTTGATAATGTTAACCGCAGGAACCGATAGTATTGATGAGGTGGTAGCCTTTACTCCTGAGGATCTATAATATCGCCATACTGCACCCATTCACCGGTGTAGGTTCGAATTGTCAGAAGATTACCGTCAAACCGTACATCATCGGGAAGCAGAGCAACTTTTCCCTTCCCCCCCGGCAGGTCGATCACGTAGTGGGGAACGGCCAGACCCGAATTGTGTCCCCGCAGCCCCGCAATGATTTTAAGACCGGTTAAAACAGAGGTACGAAAATGTGCTGTGCCTTTGACCAGATCCATCTGGTGCAGATAATACGGCTTAACCCGAATCGCTAACAAACCGGCCATAAGACGCCGCATTATCTCAACGGAATCGTTGACCCCTTTCAGAAGTACGGTCTGGTTGCCAAGGGGAATTCCGGCGTCTGCCAGCAGGTTGCAGGCACGACGTGAGGCCGCAGTTATTTCATCGGGGTGGTTGAAATGGGTGTTTATGTAGAGCGGGTGGTATCGCTTCAGAAGGTCTGCAAGGTCACCGGTGATCCGCTCTGGAAAGGTTACCGGTACCCTGGTGCCGATCCTGATAATTGCTACATGGGGGATGGCGCGAATGCCGTCAAGTATGGTAGCCAGTGATGCATCGGCGAGCATCAACGGATCGCCACCGGAGAGTATCACATCGTGGATGGCCGGATGCTCCTGTATATAACGAAGTGCGGTGTCCAGAATCTCTTTCGTCATTGGTACCTCCCCACTTCCCACATGCCGCTTGCGCATGCAAAAACGGCAATAGACCGGACAGCGGTTTGATACCAGCAGCACAACCCGGTCAGGGTAACGGTGAATCAGGCCGGGAACCGGACTTAACGAGCTTTCACTCAAGGGATCGGACTTTTGTTCCTCATCCTCAAGTTCGCGAATATCGGGTAGACACTGTTTTCCGATGGCATCGTCAGCACTGGTTACCAGCGAGGCATAGTAGTCAGTCAATTTCACCGGATAACGGGCTGCGACAAGATCATAATGATCAATAGTATTATTGTTATAGTCTGTATTACATCTATTTATATTAGTATAGTTAAAGTAGTACATTATATATTTCCCTGGGTATGTGAGAGAACTACCGGGAGTCATTTCTCCGGGTGATTCCTGATTATTCTTGAAAATAGTCAGCTTTTATGAAATACACAACAAGTTAAATGAATTGTTGCCACTTTCTGAGCATTTCCGAATTGTGCCATCCGGTTACCCGTCATGTATACACACTATTTTGGTTTTAATGAAAAACCGTTTACTCTAACCCCAAATCCCCGCTTTATCTTTCTGAGCAGGCATCACCGGGAGGCTCTTGCCCATGTGATCTACGGTATTAATAATCACTACGGCTTTATCGAGCTGATCGGTGAGGTGGGGAGCGGCAAGACCACCGTGCTCCGGACGGTGCTTGAGCAACTTGGGGAGAGTGAGTACCGCTGTGCCCTTATTTTCAATAACTGCCTGACTACTTTGGAACTGCTACGCAGTATTAATCAGGAGTTTGGTCTTGATGCTTCCAGTGAGTTCGCAGGGGATCTGCTTACGGAGCTGAATGCGTTTTTACTGCACGAAAATAGACAGGGTATTACCGTCGTTCTCGTCATTGATGAGGCACAGAATCTTTCGCCGGAAATACTGGAACAACTGCGCCTTATCTCAAATCTTGAAACCGAGGATGATAAACTGATCCAGATCGTCCTGGCGGGACAGCCTGAGTTGGCACGGTTGCTCGCACTTCCGGTGTTACGGCAGTTAAAACAACGTATTTCCGTACGGTACCGGTTGAAAGCCATGAACAGGGATGAAACAGATGGCTATATCCGACATCGGATGGTTGTCGCCGGTGAAACCGGTGGTGTGTCATTCAGTCGACTCTCGCTGCTGCTGATCTATTTCTATTCCAAAGGCTTACCCCGCCTGATCAACAACCTGTGTGACCGCTCTTTGCTGGTCGGCTATGGCTATGAGAAGCGACTGATAACAGTACCTCTGGTGCTGCGTGCCATTATCGAACTATATGTTTCAGTACCGGTACGGCGCATGGGGATCGCTCTGTACGTCATACTTTTTCTTACCATAGGCATTTTTTTTCTGGTGACAGCTAACGGCACCGTAAGGAATAGCATGCATACTGTTGTCGACAGGAAGCCTGCCCCCGCCTTCGAGCATAAGACAACGGTGATGACTCGATCCGCAGCATTGCCCGCAGCAGATATCCGCCGGAAACGGATTAGCCAGGAACTTTGCACCATAGATCAGGAAACTGTTCACAACTTTGCGTGTAACGCCATCTTGCGTGCATTGGGTGCCCCACCGGTTCGGAACTATGACGGGCACCTGACCGTACCCGATTTGTTTACCCGGATTGCGGAGAAAAGAAACCTGCGGGTTACCGAATTGAATGGTACATTATCCGCTGCAGTGGGAGGTAACGTCCCTTTTCTTGTCAAAACAACCGTTCCAGGTGAGTTTGGCAACTACTGTATTGCCGTAACTTCCCATACCAATAAACAGGCTCTCATTGAACCACCCTTATTTGGAAGCGACAGACTGCCGTTGCAAGATCTCGAATTGATTTCCAGCGGTCAGTATTATCTTGTCAGTAAAAAATCCGTACCAATCGGAAGTTCTCCATGAGTTCCATACTTCGCGCACTTAAAAAAATGAATGAAGAAAAAGTGGACAGAACGAATCGCGTTCGTAGTGATACCGGTGTGTTACTCACCGGTTCGTCAGAACAGAGTAATCCGTTTGTGATGATAGCATCATCCCTGCTCATGCTGGCACTCGGTTCCGGTGGCACCTATCTGTATGTTAAAGGTGAAAAACCGGTGCCGGAGGTTGCCGCCCGGAAACCACCCCTGGTTGTCACACCGGCAAAACCGTTTCCGCTTATCACAACAGCGATATCACTTGATACAGTACTACTCCCCCCCTTGGATATTTCGGCACCGGTGGCCTCCGGTGATCGTCCACTGCCTCTGACTCCACTGAATCCACGGCTTCCCCGATTACCTCTTCCTCCAGTCGCTGTGGCCGTTCCCTTCGCCCCGCCAGCTGTGTCTGGAAAAGAGGAACCGCTTAAAAATCAACCTCTTCTCAAGGTTGACGGCATTGCCTTTGAGGGAAACTCCGAACCGATAGCGGTCGTCAATGGCACTCCGGTGTCAAGTGGATCGGTGATACAGGGGGTTAAAATAGAACGCATACTGGTAGATAGTGTCATTTTCAACCAGAATGGCGGGCGGGTTGAAGTTAAAATGGGTGAAACAAACCGGTAACTATCACTGCGTATGACAGATCAGCGGGTAATAACCTTAATGAACCGTGCCAGATAATCAACACCTGACCAGATGGTGAGCACACTGGCGATCCAGAAAAAGAACATCCCCACATTATGCATATTTACCGTAAGGTATTCGTGGGAAATACCGAAAAACCAATTATAATCATAATGAAGCACCAAGCCGATAATCGCCACAATCTGGAAAATGGTCTTTAACTTCCCTAAATCACTGGCTTGGATAACAATCCCCTCCGTTGAGGCAATTCCCCGCAATCCGGTAATGATTATTTCACGCCCCAAAATGGCAAGTACCATCCAGGCGGGAACCCGGTTAAAAGGCAGAATCATGATGAGAGCTGCCATTACAATCAGCTTATCGGCGATTGGATCGAGAAATTTGCCAAAAATAGTAACAATCCCCATACGTCGAGCCAAATAGCCGTCAAGCCAGTCGGTAATGGAGGCAAGCGAAAACAGGGCGGCAGCCCAGAAACAGGCGGAGCGGGTTGGAGACGAAAGCAGGGCGGCAAGCAGTGGTATTGCCGCTATACGCATCATAGTCAGAATATTCGGTATGTTAAAAATCTGGTTTGGCTGGCCGTTGGTCATGGTCATATACCGCTTTCCTGATAAGACTTCATATAGGCGAGAACTCTGTTAACATACGTTCGCGTTTCAGCATAAGGGGGAATTCCACCATATTTAGCCACCTTGTTGAGTCCGGCATTATAGGCGGCAACGGCAAGTGGAATATCACCCCGAAAAGTATCCAGCAGAAAGCGGAGATATTTGACTCCACCTTCAACATTATCCTTCGGATTAAAACGATTGGCAACTTTCAACGATTTGGCAGTCTCCGGCATTAATTGCATCAAACCACTGGCACCTTTACGGGAGACCGCTTGTGGATTATAGCCCGATTCGGCATGAATAACCGCCTTTACCAGACTTGGGCTGACTCCGTATTTTTCTGAACAGCTTTTAATCAGTTGCTCGAATTCGGCTGGGTTGCCCGCCGTGGCAAGGGTCAGTTTGGTACGCAACTCACGATCTTTCTTCAGATCGCGAAGAAAGACTTTGAAACGCTTATCGGTTGGTGCGTCGGTAAAATGCACAATATCATCTTCATCAACATAGCGATAAATATCAGCATCTGCCGTAGAGACCGTACAGGTCATACAGAAGAGTAGACTCCCGACTAGGTGCTTGATACTATTACCGTATGTGAGATGTTTTTGTACCATCCCCCATAATCGCAAAAGCTGTGAATTTGTCAAGTGCTATTCTGGTTATTACG
>CAIRBT010000138.1 GCA_903876875.1 uncultured Geobacteraceae bacterium | reverse complement strand
TCTTTCCCAGTTTTTTGTTTCCTGGGCACTTGCACTCTATTATGCTCACGTTGCCAACAAGGACTTTGACCGTTTGACCAGGGAACTGATCGACGAATTACATCTTTAGAAAAGGAGGATACGATATGACTTTGAAGAATATCATCATTGCCGCAACACTGACACTTTCTATTGCCGCAGTCGCCTTTGCTGAAGAGCCGACCAAAGCCCCTTCCGCCGCCCCTGCCACTGCTGGTATGACCGCTCCTGCGGCAGCGGGAGCACCTGTTGTTGCCGCTCCTGGCGCAACCACTCCGGCTCCGGCCAAGGCTCCCGCCAAGAAGCGGGAACTGAAAGCCAATAAAGCCATCACTCTGTCGATGTTTGCCGTTATCATCGGCATTACCCTTGGAGTAGTTATCTGGGCTGCCCGTCAGACCAAGACCGCTGCTGACTTCTATGCAGCCGGTGGTGGTATTACCGGTACCCAGAACGGGTGGGCCATTGCCGGTGACTATATGTCGGCAGCCTCTTTCCTCGGTATTTCCGGGATGATTTCACTGTACGGCTACGATGGGTTCATGTATTCCGTCGGCTGGCTGGTCGCTTACATTACGGTTCTTCTGATTGTTGCCGAGCCGTGCCGTAACGCAGGCAAGTACACCCTGGGGGATATCCTCTCCTTCCGTACCGATCCAAAACCGGTTCGTGCCGTTGCCGCCATTTCAACCGTTGCTGTTTCCACGTTCTATCTGACCGCCCAGATGGTTGGTGCCGGTAAATTGATGGCACTGCTGGTTGGTCTTGAGTACAAAACCGCCATCGTTGGCGTTGGTGTCCTGATGGTCGGCTACGTAGTGTTCGGCGGCATGACCGCCACAACCTGGGTTCAGATCATCAAGGCCGGCCTGCTGATGTCCGGTGCCTTCCTGCTGTCGTTCCTGGTTATGGCTAAAGCCGGCTTCAATCCGATCGCCTTCTTTGACTCAATCGTCAACAACCCCGATATTCAGGACCACGTATCAAAACTGGTATTAAAAGATGGTATCACCCTCAATGGTATTGATGCCGGTCAGCGCTTCCTTGAGCCAGGTCTGTTCATGAAATCACCACTTGACCAGATCTCCCTCGGTATGGCTCTGGTACTTGGTACCGCCGGTATGCCCCACATCCTGATGCGTTTCTTCACGGTGCCTACCGCACAGGCTGCCCGTAAATCTGTTATTATCGCCATGTTCATCATCGGCGGCTTCTATGTTCTGACTACCCTGCTCGGATTCGGTGCAGCTGTCAACCTGACTCCCCAGGGGATTATTCAAGTTGACGCTGGCGGCAACATGGCTACCCTCATTCTGGCTCAGCAGATGGGTGCCGATATTGCCCCGATTTTCGGTGACCTGTTTCTGGCGTTCCTCTGCTCTGTTGCCTTTGCAACCATTCTGGCCGTTGTTTCCGGTCTGGTTCTGGCCGCTTCTGCAGCCATCGCCCATGATATCTATGTTAACGTCATCAAAGATGGTCACGCCGATCAGCATGAGCAGGTAATGGCTGCCCGTATCACCTCACTGGTTGTCGGTGCCGTTGGTATCGTTATCGGTATCGCCGCAGAAAAGCAGAACGTTGCCCACCTGGTTGCTCTGGCATTTGCCGTTGCTTCCTCCGGCAACCTGCCGGTTGTCGTGTTGTCCCTCTTCTGGCGTAAATTCAACACAGGCGGTGTTATTTCCGGTCTGGTAGTCGGTACCGTTGCTTCCATCGGTCTGGTTATGGTTTCCCCTAACATGACCTACCCGAAAGTGATTGCTGCCGGAGCACAGAAGGTTATTACCGCCATGGAGAAGAAGCAGGCTGAACTGCCGGCCGGTGCTCTGCTGGAAGAGAAGGATGCCAAGGCACTTGCCAAGGCAAAGGTTGATTTTGAGAAGAACAAAGACGGTAAATCCATCATGGGTCTTGATGCACCGATCCTGAAACTGAAAAACCCCGGTATCATCTCTATCCCGCTCGGCTTCATGGCTGCTATTTTCGGCGCCCTGTTGTTCCCGAACAAGCGGTCGGAAGATATGTTCGACGAAGTCTATGTTCGTCAGAACACCGGTATCGGCATGGCAAAAGCCATCGATCACTGATCTGTTGATCTGTTTCGCTGTAGTACCATAACAAAAGGGGGGATGGCTTGTGGGCCATCCCCCCTTTTGCGTGTTTGGCTGTTATTGTCTGTTTCCGGTGACGGTTGACGGTGCCCTCGCATACGGGTGCCTTATCATGAAAAAAGCAGTTAGCACACGGATAACATCTGATTTGTACGGATTTTCACGGATTTATCCAACCAGATACAGTACCCAAAACGGTTGTACTGTTAGACAGGTCACTGTTCTTGATTTATCTGTGTTAGATCCGTTATATCGGTGTTAATCCGTGTTCAACTGCTGCTTTTAGACTGATTGCTACCCCTGCTGCCGGTGGTACATATCGGCATAGATCCCAGCCAGTTGCACCAGTTCGGTCGGTGTTCCCTGCTCCACGACTTCCCCGCCGCTCAGCACAATAATCCGGTCACAGTCCCGAAATGCCGAAACCCGCTGCGACACAATCAGTGACGTTCGCCCATTGTAAAACGTGCCCAGCTCGTTAAGTATCTCCTCTTCCCGCCCGGCATCCACCGCAGACAACGGGTCGTCAAGCAGCAGCAGACGGGGATTTCCGGCAATGGCACGGGCCAGTGAAAGACGCTGCTTTTGCCCGCCGGACAGGGTAATGCCCTTTTCGCCCACCTCAGTGCCGAACTTGTCGGGGAATGACTCGATATCCTGCGTCATGCCGGCCTGCCCGGCGGCGGTGGCCACTGCCGCTCTTGTATGGTCCCCCGGAATGCCATAGGCGATGTTTTCTGCAACGGAGCGGGAGAAGAGGAAGGTCTCCTGGGGTACATAGCCGGTCAAGCGATGGAGGCTTTCCCTGGCGATACCGTTGATCTCCTCCCCGTCAATGAAGAGCATTCCCTCTTCTACCGGAAGCAGGCGGGCAATCAGTCGAAGGAGCGTTGATTTGCCGCTCCCCACTTCACCGGTTATGCCGATCGTTTCCCCCTCCGCGATGTGGAACGTGACGCCCCGCAACACTTCGGGGCCGCCGTAGCTGAAGTGGAGATTGTGAACGTCAATCCCCCCCCGGAGCGATGAAATAGGGTGTGAGTTCGGCCTGTCCCGAATGGCCGGTTCGGCGGCAAGTATGCCGGCCAGGCGGGACATGGAGGCCGCTCCCCGTTGTGCCAGGGTCAAAATCCAGCCGAGCACCGCCGTTGGCCAGACCAGCATGGCCAGATAGCCGCTGAAGGCGACAAAATCCCCCAGTGTGATAGTGTCGGCGATAACCAACTTTCCCCCCAGAAACAGGACAATCAGCGTTCCTGATCCGGTGGCGGCAGCCATGACCGGAATAATGAGTCCCCGCAGCCGCGCCAGTTTCAGGTTGAGCTCAAGATAGCGCTTCGCCGTCCGGTCGAACTCCTCCTGAAAATGCTCTTCACGGCAGTATGATTTTATCAGCCTGACCGCAGAGACGGTTTCCTCGGCCTGATTGGAGAGGTTCGCCAACTCCTCCTGGGCCTGGAGGGAACGGTGAAACAGACGATGACTGACCTTCTTGACGATAAACACCATGATAGGGAAGGGGATGATGGCCCAGAGAGTCAGCCACGGGTGAATACGCAGCATCATCGTTATGGTGGCACAGTAGATCAGCAGGGTGTTGATGGCACTCATGACGCCAAAGCCGCAGAGCATTCTGACGTTGGTCAGGTCATTGGAAAAGCGCGATAAAATATCACCGCTGCGACTGTGTGAAAAGTAGCCGATATCCAATGTGGTCAGGCGGTGAAACATATCGTTGCGTATGCGAAACTCGATGATACGGGCAGCGTTCAGGATGATGGTCCGGGAATAAATCCTGGTGACACAGTGCAGTGCTGCCAACCCGACAATTATCAGAGCACAGCTGGCCGGCGAGTAGCGGGATTTGTCCGGGTGCTGAAGAGCTTCGATGCCCAGCTTCATGTACCAGGGAATCAGCAGGGCAAAGACGTTGGTGCCGAGCAGAAAAATACCGCCGCCGATAAAACGCCAACGAAGGGCCACAACATAGGTGATAAGTCTGGCAAGATCTTTGATAACAGGGCTCCATAACGTGCGCGGTGGTGTATGCTGGTAGCTCAGTATAGCAGGGTTAAGAGACATTATTGAATCTATTTCTCAGCAGTAGCCTGTCGTTTCTTTGCCCCACGAGGGGAGTTTTATGGTAGCATCGGCCTGGTAGGCATATTTATTTGTAGGGGAATCACATGACTGAGGAAAAAATCAAGGTAGCGCGGCTCTCGGTAGTGTCAAACTGTATCCTGATTGTCATCAAGTTGGTGGTCGGCATTATGATGCAATCGGTCAGTGTTATTTCAGAGGCGATCCATTCGGGAATTGACCTGGTGGCGTCCATTATCGCCCTATTTGCCGTGAAGGAATCGGCCAAACCTGCCGACACGGAGCATCCCTTCGGCCATGGCAAAATAGAAAATGTGGCCGGTACCATCGAAGCGGTACTCATCTTTGGTGCAGCCATCTACATTATCTGGGAGGCGGTTCACAAGCTGCTCCGGGGGAGCGTAGCGATCGAACATCTGGGGGCAGGGGCGGTGGTTATGGCCATCGCGGCAGTCGCAAACTACTTGGTTTCACAGCGTTTAATGCATGTAGCCACAAAAACTGATTCGGTGGCTCTTGAGGCCGACGCTATGCACCTGCGAACCGATGTGTATACCTCGGTAGGCGTTTTGGTCGGCTTGATTGCCATAAAGTTGACCGGCATCACCATGCTTGACCCCCTGGTTGCCATTGTGGTGGCATGTCTGATTCTCAAGGCCGCCTATGATCTGACCAAAAGTGCTTTCTTTCACATTCTTGATATCAAGCTTCCTGACGATGAAGAGGCCGTTATTCATGGTGTCATGGACGAGTATTCAAAACATTATCTGGAGTTTCACAAGTTGAGAACCAGAAAATCGGGCCACCTGCGCCACATCGACATGCATCTGGTGGTTCCCAAATTAATGACGGTGGAAATGGGGCACCGGCTCAGCCACCAGATTTCTACTGAGATCCAGTCCCGGCTTGACCATAGCCATGTGCTGGTGCATCTCGAACCATGCGTGGGAGAGTGCGGGGCGTGTGTTACCGCCTGCCCTTCCCGACATTATGGTACAACAGTCAAATAAGCCTTCCGGAACAAACTGATTTCACTCCACCCGTTTTTCTTCTGCCACTTTCGTTGGGTACGCGTTGTTTTGCCCAATCTGATATGGCATTGGTATGTGCCCTTCAAACATCCGCAGAACCATTAATTAAAATCCCTCTTCCTGCCGGCTGAAATAATACGACATCGCTTGTCGGAACTCTGTAGGAATTTTACCCTATTGCAATGGCGGGCTAAAAACGTTACGAATACACAACGCTCTTTCCCTTGCGACCTGTGATGCAGTACCTGAACGTTGAGAAAATCAGCAGGAACCCTATGATTAGAATTCTTATTGCAGAGGACCATACCATCATCCGGCAGGGACTCTGTGCCCTTATGGCAAAAACAGACGATCTGGATGTCGTAGCAGAGTGTGGCAACGGTGTTGATGCACTGGCACTGATTGTCTCTCTGAATCCGGATGTGGCGATTCTCGATATTTCAATGCCGCTGATGGACGGACTGACGTTGGTGGGCAGATTACAGAAGATAAAGACCGATTGTAAGATTATCCTGCTCACGGCACTGGAAGATCCCGTTTTATATGAGCAGGCGACTAATCTCTGTGTCCAGGGATATTTTCGCAAGGATACGGATTATCGTGAATTATTTTCCGCCATACGAGCTGTGGCGGCCGGAGTTATGGGACGACCTCCGGCCCATTATAACGATGTGCAGAGCTCCTCTGCTTCATACCTACTCACCGGTCGCGAGCGGGAAATTCTGGCACTTATTGCCAACGGCCTTACCAATCGGGTGATTGCGGACGTACTCAGCATAAGTGTCAACACGGTGAACCGGCATCGAGCGAATATGATGATAAAGTTGGGATTCCACTCAACCGCAGAACTGGTTCGTTATGCATTTCGTACCGGGCTCACCCCACCCTGTTAAAAAAAATGCATCATATGGTATATTAACACCATGGTTAAATAGTCATTATTACATTAGAGTGTCCGAAAATATTCCGCTACCCTGTGTAACTTCTGGATCTTGAATGACACGAGCCCATGACAATAGACAAAAAGCACTATCCACGAAGAAACCGTCACACCTGCTTCTCGACAGGATTATAGAAAATAGCCCGGTTAATATGTGGGTATCAGATCACAATGGGGTTCTGATCCATGCCAACCGGGCACTTTGTAACTATCTGAAACTGACGGAAGCAGACATCGTTGGTAAATACAATATTTTAAAAGATCAGCAGGTAATCAATCAAGGATTTCTCCCGTTGGTCACCGATGTGTTTGAAAAGGGCGTTTCGGTCCGCTTTACCATCGACTACGACACCTCTTTGTCGGCTCTCCAGCTCGCCCAATCAACCGTGACAACCCTTGAAGTGACCATCTCCCCCGTCATCAATGAGGAAGGAGAGGTTGTGAACGCGATTATTCAGCATCTTGACATTACCGAACATAAGCTACGGGCAGAAACGTTCAAAAAAGCCAAAGAAACAGCCGAGATGGCCAACTACTTAAAAAGTGAATTCATCTCAAGGATGAGTCACGAGCTCCGCACACCGATGTGCGCCATACGCCTGAGCATTGAACTTCTCAAGACATCACCCCTGTCCGCTGAGCAGCAGACACAGCTCGATTCCATCCTTGACTGTTCAAACGACCTGTTGGCACTTATCAACGACATTCTTGACCTTTCAAAAATTGAGACCGGTAAAATCACCCTCGCCCATCAGGAATTTAATCTTCGTGAGATGATTGAGAGTACAGTGAATATGCAACGGGCACAGGCTGTCCATAAAGGGTTGCGCATCCGTTCATACATTGCTGCGGAAATTCCCCCTATCGTGACCGGTGACAAACTTCGTTTCAAGCAGATACTCATTAATCTGCTCTGTAATGCGATAAAATTTACCCCCCGAGGGTATATTATTGTTTCTGCCGAAGTAACAGAATATACCGCTGCCCTCTGCTATATCACCGTCTCTGTTCTGGATACTGGAATCGGCCTCACACCTGATAAACTCAATAGCTTATTCGGCCCCTTTCAGCGGACGAAAGAGGGCTCTCCAGAGAAAACATATGGTCACATCGGTCTGGGTCTCTCTATCTGCAGCGGCATCACCAGAGCAATGGGGGGGGCGTTGTGGGCTGAAAGTATTGAAGGGGTGGGCAGCACCTTCTTTCTGCGGATTCCCTTTGCTACCAGCCATCTCAAAGGAACTGCCGTGAAGGATAAGGTAATAGCCCCGTCGTGGAGTGGCCCACGCTTACGTATCCTGCTGGTGGAAGATACTAAAACCATATTGAAAACCCTGACGGCTATGCTTACCAAGTTGGGGTTCATCGTTTTTACCGCACAAAATGGCAGGGATGCCCTTGAAGCCTGGACTTTCCAACACTTCGACGCCATTCTCATGGACATTCAGATGCCAATCATGGATGGAGCAGCGGTGACGGAAATAATTAGAACCACCGAGCAGGAAACCGGCACCCATATTCCCGTCATTGCTCTTACTGCCCACGCCTCGAAAGAGGACAGAGAGTATTTTCTCACCCACGGCTTCGATGGCTGTGTCACGAAGCCGGTTACGGTAGCTTCCCTGTTGGTCGAAATCACTGCCTGTGTCACCACTCCGCGTACCACAGAGATATGAGTGTGGTAACGGGTGAAAACACGAGTGTGTTGAAAAAAAGGGGTTATGTATAGTAATGGAGCCGCCTATTTTGCAATGGAACAAGCCGGTTTTGCTAGTGGTAGACGACGAGCGTTCTGTTGCGCTCTCTCTGACACGTATTTTCCGTAAAGACTACCATGTGTTGACAGCTTTTAGCGGAGAAGAGGCCTTGGCTTTTCTGAAAAAGCATGACATCTCGGTACTGCTCACCGACTATCAGATGCCCGGCATGTCAGGTATCGAACTGATACAGGAAGTGAGCAGAATCAATCCTCATGTTTTCCACCTGATCATGTCCGGCCACCTGGAAATTGAACAAAAAATTCAGTATGATGACGTGGGGAGTAATTGTTCCGTTGTGTCAAAGCCATGGGATAATGAAGAGTTAATCGAAAAAGTTGCAATGGCATTTAGTGCCAGCCATGCCTTGAGAGCAGAAAGACGGCTGACCTCTCTTCCATAGACCCCGGTGACGACCAGCGCATACCGGCCTAACCCTCCTCACGCAATTACTTCTGTTAACCCGCCTTCATTTTAAGAAACCGCTCGTGAGTCTTGATAATAATCTAATGCGTGTCGCCTGCTACAGTCGCAATGGTGTCTACTTTCCGGAGGTACTCGATGGACATGAGAACTCGGTAACCATCGCTTTTGGTGCGGTCAACGAGGGGGGCTTTACCGTTTCACCTGAAACAAAACACCTGACGGTAGAATGAAAAACTGCCGAATCGTGGCTCTGTTCACCGGTGAGTGAGGAGAAAAGAGTGGTTTGAAAGGTGGGGGGAGTCGTTTATGGGAGTGCCTTCACTCGTCCGGTTTCCGGAGAGTGCCGGGTGAATAGCCGAATTTTTTCTTAAATGCGGCGATAAAGTGATTGACGTGGGAATAGCCGAGTTGGCTCGCCAATACCTTCATCGGTACGGTGGTTTGCTGTAGTGCTGTGTGAGCCCGGTCAAACCGGTAGTGGGCGATAAACGCTTGTACCGACTGGCCATATTCTACGGCAAATTCGCTATTCAAGATGCGCGGAGAACAGCCATACTGACTGGCCAATTCATCCAGAGTCGGCAGTTTGCCCTTGGTGTTGATCAGCTGCTGATGAACGGCACGGGCCCGTTCCGCCGACTTCAACTGTCCCGGATCCAGAGCAACCTGAAGGGAATCCCCGGCCCACGTGGTAATACGCCGGGACAAGGCCTCGATTGCCACCGCGATCTCTCCGAGGGCGGTCGGTTTGGTCAGATAGATATCGGCACCGCTTTGATAGCCGGTAATCCGGTCGTGCAATTCTTTCCGGGCCGTCACCATGATGATACCGATCTCCGGATGCATGCGTCGCACCCGGTTGGCAATGCTGACGCCGTCCTCTCCCGGCAAATTCAGGTCAAGCAGCAGAATATGTGGCACTCCCCGCTGCAGTTCCGCGTCCAGGGCTTCGGCACAGCTGACACCACGGACCGTGTGCCCCATCTCCTGCAGTGACATCACCGTCACTTCACGCAGTGCATCATGGTCTTCTACAATGATAATATTCATGAGGGGATCCATAGTTCAAAACAGATTTCATCTTGCGATGGCAGATAACGTAATGTGCAATTAAGGAGGCGTGCAAGGTTGGCGGCAAGATAGAGACCCAGCCCTGAACCGGTTTTACTATGTGCTTGGGCGGCACGGTAGTACTTCTCGAATACTTTTGCTCCGTCCGGTTTGCCTGCTCCGCCGATGCTATTGGTAACCCGTACGGCAACCCCCTTTTTACTGCCGTGTGTGGCGGGAACCATGGCAATGACGATCTCCCCCCCCACAACACCGTATTTCAGCGCGTTATCAATCAGGTTGCTCACAATAATCTTCAAAATATGCGCATCGCTGCGACAGGGGGGTAACGGCATCTGTTGGATGTTCAGCCGTTCGGGTACCATGCTGGCCGCCGCGAGTTCCTCCAGCATGGTGGCAAAGTCAATTGGCGTGTACACCGGGCTGAAACGGGCATATTTCAGACGATCCGCCTGCAGGCACCGCTCGATGACCGCCGACATATCCTCCACGGCACGCCGGGCGTGTCGTCTGATGCCAGGCTGTAGCGTTTCGGAACCAAGGGCGAGCCGGAGGATTGAGAGTGGTGTTTTCAGCTCGTGGCTGAGCATGGACATAAAGCGATCCTGTTCATCACGGCGCTTTGCCTCAATGGAGAACAAAAGAGCCAGCAAGAACGTAAAGGAGAGAATCCCCAGTGAGGTGACAGCCAGCCAGCGCATCCGCTCACGAACGATAGGGGAGAGATCCGCGTCGGAGAACCCGGTTACCATGACAAGCGGCAGGTCTCCGACCATCTTGTACACAAATATTCGCCGTATTTTATCACCATTACCGGTACTCTCATAGTATCCGGAAGCTCTTTTGCCAAGTGTGCTCCAGAGCATTGGGTCAACGGGCTGCCGCCAACGTTCGTCCGACTGTTCAGGAAAACAGGCTCTCAGCTGTTTATCGCCACTGCCAACCAGTGCAACATGACCTCCCGAATGGGAGAACTCTTTTTTATAGAACTGTGCAAACGCCTCGGCATTGATTACCGTCAGGACAATACCGCCAAAGCTTCCATCGGGTCGGTTAACACGCCGCGAACAGGCAAACGTATGTTTACCGGTGCCGTTTCCGTTATCAAACGATGAAATAAGCAAGCGATCGGCAGGCGCGTTTCGATGCTGGGCGAAAGAGTCAACCTTGTTTACGAGCGATTCCCTGCCGTGCGATTCCCGGGGGATGACCACCCTTTGTTCCGCATCAATAAAACAGAACTCCTCAATAACAGCATGATCGAAGCCAACTGCCTTGATAAAGGCCTCGGTCTCGGCAATTGAGCCGGTACGTTGGTAATAGCTGCGTACGGCGCGGATAATGGTGTCAATCTGGGTGGTGACCTGAATTGTGTACTCGGCAGAAGCGTCATTGGCTAAGGCGGTGGCATGTATCAAACGTGCTTTTTCCGTCTCCCTGAAGTTCACATAACCGATGCCCATCATACTAAGCACACCGACGATTAATACGGTAACGGCACTCCAGAGCAGCAGCAGTTTGTTGCGAAAATACTCTATAAATCCGCGGGCATCACTCGTTCGACCGACACTCTCCCCATGATTCTGATAAAAGCGGCTGACCTCCATCCACATGACGCATACGGTCATTAAGGACATGAGAAAAATGTAGCCGAACACCGTCTTCCAGCCGGTTGGATTGGCTCCGCGAATATCTGGTGGGGGGGGGCTTGAGAATAAGAGCAGGAAGAAACGTGCTGTCATCCAGATTGTTAACGAGGCAAACAGCACCATTATTGCCCGTGTTGCCCAGCCGCCTTTCCGGTTCATGACGGTGCGGCCAAGTGCCAATGCTGTACGGGCATTCGTGACTGCCACTGTTAGTGAAAACAGCATGCTCCGGTTGTAACCATTGGGTTCAATGAGACCCCAGTACCAAAACGCGGGAACTGCCATGGCAATCAGGCACCACCCCCACCAATCGGTTGTCAGCGGCCGTTCTTTACAGTATGCGGAGAAGCCCGCGTATAACAATGGTCCGGCCGAAAGCAAGGCCACATTGGCGATGATGACCGTTGCCCACACAGGCACGACAGCAGTGAAACCGGCTATGAAGAAACCGGCCGAAAGCAGCACCATGGCCAGCACCCAGCTCCGGATAACCAGCGTCTCTTGATAAAAGCGGGTGAAAATCAACAGTATCAAGCTAAGACAGAGGCTGAGTCCGGCGGCGATGCTATAAAAGGTTAACGTGAGAGGAAAATCAAAAATGGTAGCACACCCCAAAATGAGGATATTCCAATTTATACTAATAAACTACTTACTCAGATACTCCCCCAAAATGCCGCGACCATGCTCATCGTCGTGACAATAGGTACACAAATTTTCCCAGTTTGAACCGTTGGCCGGATTGTTATGATGATTGCCATCCTTATGGTGAACCGTCAGCAGATTTTTGTTTGACTGATCGAATTCACGCCCACATTTGGCACAGATTAACCCGTGAATCCGCAGCGATTTTTCCCGATAATCATCCTGCGAGGCACGCTCTCCCCGCATTTTATTGACCAGTTCACGAGCCTGATCCTGGGAGATTGGTTTGACGGTACGTGGTCCCCGCGAATTAAATGCTGCTGACACAAGTACCTCCTCGATTCTGGCTCACACAAAAGCACGAAGAAAAGCAAAAAAGAGGTCAGAAGATGCTTCTCTTTGTTATGTTGTGTCTTCGTGCTTTGTGTGAGATACCGCTGTAATTAAAAAGGAATGTCGTCCTCATTAAAAGGTGTTGACTCTATATAGCCACCGCCACCGCTCTGTGCCGGTTCAGGAGCACCAGCGGGTCTTGGGCGACCACCGTCACTGCCTTTTGGCGAGAGAAACTCCATTTTGTCGCCGATGATTTCGGTGCTATAGCGAGTGACTCCGTCTTTTTCATATTTTTGAGTCTGCAATTTCCCCTCTATGTAGACGGTTTTGCCTTTCGACAAATACTCACCGGCCAGCTCGGCCTGCTTGTTAAATAAAACGATATTGTGCCATTCGGTCTTTTCAACCCAGTCCCCGGAAACTTTGTCCTTGGATCGTTCGCTGGTGGCGATGCTGAATTTTGCGACCGCCGTGCCGGAAGCGGCATAACGAATCTCTGGATCTTTACCTAAGTTGCCAATCAACATTACTTTGTTAAGACTTGCCATGAGTAACCCCCCGTTTGTGTGTTCTGCTTAAATTGTATTAACCGTAAGTAATCTATAGAAAAAAGTGAACTATTCTTTGGAATTGATGTGGCGTATGCTACCCCAAAACGTCCCTTTCGTAAAGGGAATGTTACTTGATAATCATCAGTGACAGATAGTCGGGGGTATGTTGCGCAATCTGTTCAAAATCGGTCAAAACTTTCTGTCGCACACTTCCAACCCGCTCGACAAAGGTGACCTGCTGCTCTTTTCCCGCCTTTCGTAACAGCTCCACGATGGCTCCATAGCGGGGTTTTACCTTCAAAAGCACCACCGTTTCACAGGTGGCCAGTGCCGCCTCTATTACCGCTGTACCGGCCGTGGCTGGAATTACCACCATCTTTTCATCCCCTTCCACCAGCGGCACGGCAGCCACGGAAGCAGCAGCATTAATGCTGGAGATGCCGGGAATAATTTCGACCGGGATATGGGGCCACTGCTCCCGCAGCAGGCGGAGCAGATAGATGAACGTTGAGTAGAAGAGCGGGTCACCGATGGTAATGAAGGCGATGCTTCTGCCCGCTTCGGCATGGGCGGCCAGTAATTCGGCTCCCTCCTGCCAGGCGGGAACCAGAAGGGAACGATCGGAGGTCATGGGGAATTTGTGGATGATGATCTGTTGACGTTGTTCGTCAATGAATTCCCGAATAATGTCCAGTGCCACACTGGCTTCTGCCGGATTTGAGGCCGGTGCCAGAATCACATCGGCACTTCGGAGAATGCGCTCCGCCTTGCGGGTCAACAGTTCGGGATCGCCGGGGCCAACCCCGACGGCATAGATGGTTGCCACTATTCACCACCCTTGCGGGCCGATATCACGTACACCGGATTATGGGCCTCGAACATTTTGTATTCGGTCAGGTTACGGGTTTTGGCAACATTGATACAGGAAGCCTCCACGGTGAAGCCGTGGTCCTCAAGGAACTCAACTGCCCGGGTGAGGGTATCCAGAGTTACCGCATTGATAACCACCACCCCTTCCGGCTTCAGTCGCCCGGAGATGATGTCGATGATTTCGTCGAGTTTCCCACCGGCACCACCGATAAACACCCGATCCGGATCGGGCAGGTCGTCCAGGCCGTCGGGAGCATAGGCTTCGATCAGCTTGATATTACGGGCGCAGAATTTTTTTAGATTTTCCTGGATAAAG
>CAIRBT010000137.1 GCA_903876875.1 uncultured Geobacteraceae bacterium | reverse complement strand
GCAGGCGTCATGCTCAAATTGAGGATCGTACAGTCCCTGTTTTACTGGTGCCCGGTTCTTTTTCATGGAAATAACCTTTATCAATGTATTTCGTAGACCAGGAGTCGGTACTCCTGACACCCATCGGAATGGACGTGGACAGTTTTGCTAGCAGGGAGTGTGCCATAGTTGCGCAAAAAACGAAAAACCGTGGTGACAAGTGAAAATTTAGCTAGTTAGCAAAGCCCTCACAGGCAAACCCACCGACATCCCCTCCCCTGCCCGTCATTTATGTGTTGCCATAGTACACTGATGAGTACTTTATGTACAAGAAGTTTTGAAATGTGATTAAAAAATTGTTGCGGGGGGGAAATCACCCTCCGGGTGAAGGGTAAATCCCGGTTTATAGCCGATTGCCCATCCGGGCAATTCCAAATGTGCGTCGGGGCGTATGGCCATACGCCCCGACGGCGTGAAATTCCGCATTATGATTTACGATTTCGACCGGAAAGGCCGAATAGATTGCAGCACCACGTATGTTGATGGCATTTTACCATCGACCATTCATTATTACTTTATGTATCAAACAATATATGCTAGGAGCCTGTCGGACTTAGGAGGAATCTGCTGCAAATCCGTCTGAACGGATCATATTTCACCGCTTTTTCGGTCAATAGAACGACTATTGACCTTCATAATCGTCGAAATCTGCTCTCGCCCAGCCGAATTTTCGCGACGATTCCCTAAGTCCGACAGACTCCTAGTTAGACAAATAACACAACGCCCACGAAAGGATTCCCCATGGAGAAAATAAATTACCAAAAACAGCTGAAGCAACTCTATTCCCCCACTGCCAAAAAGGTCGATTTTATCGATGTTCCACCAATGAACTTTCTCATGGTGGACGGCCAAGGTGATCCAAACACGTCAAAATCATTTACGGATGCCATTGAAGCACTCTACCCGGTTGCCTATACGCTGAAGTTCATGGTCAAAAAAGGCCCGTTGGCCATTGACTACGGGGTACTCCCCCTCGAAGCACTCTGGTGGGCCGATGATATGTCTGCATTCACGACCGGCAACAAGGATGCCTGGAAATGGACCGTCATGATTATGCAACCGGCATTCATCACACCGGAAATGGTGAGTAACGCCATACAGGAAGTGGCACTCAAGAAAAGACCAGTTTCCTTACCATTGGTCAGGTTTGAAACTTTCACGGAAGGAACGGCGGCACAAACCATGCACATCGGCCACTTTTCAGAAGAGGGACCGACTATTCAGAAGGTGCATCGCTTCATAGCGGACAATGGTGGCCAGCTGACCGGGAAGCACCATGAAATTTATCTGAGCGATATGCGGCGCACAGCACCGGAGAAGTGGAAAATAGTCATCAGACAGCCGACGTCAATACAATGTTAACTTCACACGTTAAAATTGTATTGACAGGGTGCAAAGAAGTTCCAGACAGGGCTTTATAGGTATTCACCATAACCTGAAAAAAAGCTTATCACTCTTCTGTCAACGCGCTGTACTGTTGACACTACCCGTTCACCGGATCAATCCATCCGCTTACCGGCAAAAAAACAGCGGAAAGTAATGGCGATATTTTTTCCGCGCAGGTATGATGACCGATCACCTGCGGCTGCCGCCAAACCACTGCCGTTATGTATGAAACCAACCACGAACGGATCGATCCATGCTTTCCTGGAAAAAATACCTTACCCTCTGCTGTGCGACGGCTCCCCTCTGGCTGATGACCGGCTGCACACCACTGGTGAACGCCCCCGGCAGTCCGGTTACCACGGCTCGCATTGAACAGGATCATTTTATCACCGCCGATGGGGCACCATTACCGCTCCGCTACTGGTGGCCGCAAGAGCCCCCCCGGGCTATCATCATCGCCCTTCACGGTTTTAACGATTACGGCAATTTTTTCGCCGGGGCGGGCGCCTATCTGGCCAAGTACGGCATTGCCAGTTATGCCTATGATCAACGGGGCTTCGGCGGTTCACCGGGACGGGGGCTCTGGCCCGGCATTACTGCCTACACCGATGATCTGGCGATATTCAGTCGGGAACTCCGGAAACGGCACCCCGGCGTACCACTCTATATCGTGGGCGAAAGTATGGGGGGGGCCATTGCCATTGTCGCCATGTCCAGCAGCAACAGGCCCGACGTGGATGGGGTAATCCTTTCGGCACCCGCCGTCTGGGCAAGGGAAGCCATGCCCTGGTATCAACGGTGGCTGTTGGCGGTGGCTTCACACACCGTTCCCTCCCTAAAACTGACCGGCAAGGGGCTCCGTATTGCCCCTTCCGACAACAGCGACATGCTGAGAGCCTTCCGTAATGACCCCCTTGTCATCAAAGGCACCCGTGTTGACACCCTCTACGGTGTCACTAACCTGATGGATCGGGCACTGGCGCAGGCGAGCCAGATTCCGGGCTCCGTGCTGGTTCTCTACGGCAGACATGACCAGGTAATCCCCAAAGAACCGACCCTGAAAATGCTCAACTCGATGCCGGCGACTACCCGCAGAGCTTTCTATGAAAACGGCTATCACCTGCTGCTCAGGGATCTGCACGCCGACAAACCCTTGGCAGATATCGCTGCCTGGATAACGAATCATGACTCTCCCCTCCCCAACGCAACCGACCGTTGGTAAACGACCAGGAGCACCAGCTATGGAACTGTTGAAAAACCTTAACACCCCCCAGCGGGACGCCGTTCTCCATGGCGAGGGACCGATTCTGATTCTGGCCGGTGCCGGGTCGGGAAAAACCCGCGTCATCACCAACCGGATCGCCTACCTGATCCGGGAGCGGGACGTCAACCCCTGGAACATTATGGCCGTGACCTTCACCAACAAGGCGGCACGGGAAATGGCAGAACGGGTCGGGAAAATGCTCAAAGGGGGAGAATTGCCGCTGATTGCGACCTTCCACGCCGCCTGCGGCCGTATTCTTCGCCGTGACATCCACCATCTGGGCTTTCTCCCCTCCTTTGCCATTTATGATGACCGGGACAGTGAGCGACTACTGAAAGATGTCATTGCCGAAATGGACCTTGATGAAAAACGTTTTGCGGTTAAGGCGGTGTCGGGAAAGATCGATGACTTCAAGAACCGGGGGCTTTTTCCGGAAGATATCACCCCTCCCCCCCCCCGCGATGTCTATACCCGCACGGTAATCAGCATCTACGGAGCCTACCAGGAGCGGCTCAAAAAGTGTAATGCCCTTGATTTTGGGGACATGCTGCTCCAGACCGTACGGCTCCTGACCCGGATACCCGAGGTTCTCAGTTATTACCAGGAGCGGTTCCGCTGGCTGCTGGTGGACGAATATCAAGATACCAACCCGGTTCAATACCGGTTAATCAGACTACTGGCGGGGGACCGGAGAAATCTCTGCGTGGTGGGGGATGACGACCAGTCCATCTACTCCTGGCGTGGTGCCGACATTCGCAATATTTTAGAGTTTGAGAAGGATTTCCCCGGCGTGGTCATCATCCGTCTGGAGCAGAATTACCGTTCCAGTGCCATCATCCTGGCCGCCGCCGGTGCCGTGGTACAGCAGAATTTCGGCAGAAAGGGAAAAACGCTCTGGACGGAGAACCCACCGGGCGAGCCGATCTGCTATGAACGGGTGGAGTCGGATCGGGAGGAAGCCCGTTTCGTCAGCCGGGAAATAGCCCGTCTCCGCAGCGGGAGCATCCCCTTGAATGAGATGGCCGTCTTCTACCGCACCAACGCCCAGTCCCGCCTCATCGAGGAGGCTCTGGTCGGCAGTGCCATCCCCTACCATATTGTCGGGGGCGTCCGTTTTTACTCACGTATGGAGGTCAAGGACATTCTCGCCTACCTGCGGGTGCTTGACAATCCGGCCGATGAGGTGTCCCTGAAGCGGATCATCAACGTTCCGGCACGGGGTATCGGCACTACGACCATCGACAAGATTTCCCTCCACGCCGCCCGCCAGGGGGGGCGCTTCTGCGATGCCCTGCAGGAGGCAACCGGTGACGGCCTGCTGGCCGCCGCTGCCCGCAGCAAGGTTGCCACATTTATCGCCCTGCTGGAGCGGTTCAGGGAGGCGGCCGCTGCCAGCAGCCTCGCCGACCTTGCCCGGTCGGTCATGGAGGAGAGCGGTTATCTGGAACGCTTAAAAAACAGTCGAGATGAGGATGACGCTGAACGGCTGGAAAACCTGGAGCAGCTGTTGGCGGCAATCGACGAGTTCAGCGAAAAAAATCCGGAGTCGGGGCTTTCCGAATTCCTTGAGCAGGTATCGCTGGTGTCGGATCTTGAACAGGGGGAAGCGGGGCAACCGTCCGTCACCCTGATGACCCTGCATGCCGCCAAGGGACTGGAGTTTAAGGCGGTTTTCATGATCGGCATGGAAGAAAAACTGTTCCCCCATGGCCGTTCCCTCGACGACCTGGATGGCATGGAAGAGGAACGCCGCCTCTGTTACGTTGGCATGACCCGGGCACGGGAACGGCTCTATCTGCTCAACGCCCGCCGCCGCTACCTGTTTGGGCAGGAACAGTTCAATCCGCCATCACGCTTTTTGCAGGACATCCCCCGGGAACTGCTCTCCGAAAGTATCGCACAGAATGCTCCCTTCACCGGCAGGTACGGCGGCGACTCGACCACTGTCCGAAAAGAGACTCCTCCCCGGCCAGCGGCCTACACCCGGTCACGGGGGGGAGAGGGGGCTCCAGCCCACAATCTTGCCTCCGTTGCCACCTTTGACAATGACATCGAATTGATCCCCGAACCGTGCGAAGAGCATGACGGGGTAGTTTTGGGCATGAAGGTGCGGCACGGCAAATTCGGTCTCGGTACCATTAGAAAGATTGAAGGGGAAGGAGATGGGCAAAAAGTCATTGTCTGGTTTGGCTCCGTCGGCCCCAAAAAACTGCTGCTCCGGTTTGCCGGCCTCGAACGGGCGTGACACAAGCATCCCGCTACAGTACCGTCCCATGCAGGTCACGCCGGTGATAGCGCCAGGCAAAGGCCACCCCCCGGAAATACCAGTCAATCAGAAAAACTCCCCACACGGCGTACAGGGAGAGGTGGAACCAGCTTGACGCCATCCAGGAGAAGGCGACCCTGATCCCCCACATGGCAACCAGCGTCACGATAAAGACGTAGAAGGTATCGCCGGTACCCCGCAAACTGCCGGCATAAACAAAGGAGATTGCCAGTGGCACCTGGGCAAAGGCCACCAGCTTCAGAAAGACACTCCCCTGGGCAATTACCGCCGGATCACTGCTGAACAACCCGATTAACAGATGGGGGATCGTAAAGAAGATTACCGCCATGACCGACATGACACCGACGGCCAGTCGCAGTGCCTCGATATGACTGATTCTGGCCCGGCGGTATTTACGGGCACCCAACGCCTGCCCCATGAGGGTGGCTGCGGCGATTCCCATGCCGGCTCCCGGCATGAAGGAGAGTGATTCTATGGAGAGACCGATCTGATGCGCCGCATAGGCGGTGGTTCCATAGGCGATGATGAAGCTGGAGTAAAACAGTTGACCGCTCTGCTGGGCAATCCGCTCCAAAGCCACCGGCCAGCCGACCTGCCAGATTTTTCCGAAGAGCGGCAGATCGGGGAAAGTTACACGAAAGATCCCCTTGCGCACCCCATGGAAGAGCAGGTAGATAAACCCGACACATTCGGAACTGTTGATGGCAATGGCGGCTCCCTTGACCCCCAGGGGGGGGAGCCCCCACCGTCCGTAAATCAGCGGCCAGGCCAGCAGTACATGGAGGATGTTCACCAGAATAATCGCTTCCATGGGGGTGCGGGTATCGCCGGTACCGTGCATGATGGCGGAAAGCACATTCAGCCCGGTGGTCCAGATCATCCAGAGAAATACCAGCCGGATATATTCGGCGGCCAGCACCTGCACCCCGGGATCCACCCCCATCATACGGGCAATCTCCCCTCCCCAGCAATAACCGGCCAACGAGCAGAGCGATGTCATGACAAGCCCGGCCAGACAGGTGACAAAGGCGGCACGGCCGGCCTCTTCCCGCCGTCCTCCCCCCCAGAGATGGGAAATGACCACGGTGGCTCCGGTGGACAGCCCCCAGAATACCGTCATGGTGGTAACCATCAGCAATTGTCCCAGACCGGTGGCGGCAATGGCTGAAGCCCCCAGACTGCCGGTCATAAAGACATCGACGATGGATACCAACCGTTGAAACAGGGATGAAAGCAGAACCGGCAGGGAGAGACGCAGGACATTACGACGAATGGAAACCGGCCTCCGACGGGCGGAGACCGGTACGGGGGGAATACTCACATCAATTACGCCATGGAGATATAGTTGAGCAGCGACATCCCCTGAACCTTGGCTGTTGATGCCAGTGCCGCATTATAGGCGGTCTGCTGCTGGCTCAACTCCACGCCCAGTTTGTTGTAATCAACATTCTGAATTTTTCCGACGATGGAACTCAAGGTATTCTTGGTATTGTCATTGAGATTTGCCATATTGGAAAGCCGGGCGGTACGGGACAGAATATCACTGGTGGCATTGTTCAACTGCTTTATGCCACTCTGCATGTCAATAATCCCCTGGGAAATGGCGGTAACATTACTGCTGTTTGATTTATCACCCACCGCTGCAATGAGGTTATCGAAGGTGGCCAGGATATTTGTCGAACCGTAATCCGGGTTTTCACCGGTACCGAGGAGCAGTCGATCCCCGGTTAAATTCAGTGCTATGGTGGAGTTCTGACTAATTTCCACACCAATCTGGGTGCTGTCACCTTTATAGGCATTACTGGCATTACTAAAGGGAGCGGACGTATTGTTCGCACCGGCAAAGACATATTGGTCACCGTACTGGGTGTTTGCCATGTCGATCACCTGTTTTTTTAGATCAACCAGTTGGTCATGGACACTCTGCCTGATATTCGGATCCGTGCTGCCGTTAATGATGGAACCGGTTACCTTTGAAGCCTGGCCGATAATATCTGACATGCCGGTCAGGGCGGTGCCGGTATAGTTGAGCCAGGTGGTCGCCTTGGAAATATTGCTGCCATACTGATCCGCAGACTTCAGCTGCTGGCCTATCTGCACCAGGAGACGGGTTGCAATGGGATCATCACTGGGCGTATTGACATTCTGCCCCGAGGCGGTCAGGTCCCCCAGCTTACTGAGCTGTGAAGCCGACTGCTGTAAGTTGTAAATGGTATTGTTGGCCAACATATTTTGAGTTATACGCATGGTTATCTCCCGAAGTGCTACTACCTGATAAGGGCAAGTGCCATATCCATCATATCGGTTGCCGTAGTCAAGACCTTTGCAGACGCCTGATAGGAGCGCTGATAGGTCATCAGATTGGTCAATTCCTCATCCAGCGACACCCCGGACTTTGAATCCCTCAGGGTGGTCAACTGCTTAAGAAAAGCCGTATCCTGGGCAACGACCGTTTTACTGGACTGCACATCCAGACCCACCGTACTGACCAGAGAACCGTAGTAACTGTTGAAGGTCGCCACCGGGGAACCGGAGGGAACTGTGTACGCGTTCACCAATCCGATCATCGCCAGCGCATTACTGTTGTCACCCGGCAGCGAAGCATTCCCCGAAGCGGCAATGGTACCGCTTGTCAAACCAGAGTCAATTGAAAATTTCCCGGCAGCACCCGCCACGGTGGATTGGGGAGTAAAAAAGTTTTGACCGGTGGCACCGGTGGGACTGTAGCCGGTTGACTGCACGCCGTTAACCGCATCGGTAATCGATTTTGCCAACGTATCAACCTGACTCTGGTAACCGGGAATGATCGTATCGCGCAGCTGCATGGTGGCCCAGAGCTGCCCCCCTTCCTGCCCCGAATACACAGTACCGTCAATCGCCGTCGACTGCCCCGCCGCATCATGGGCCGTTACCACATAATTGCCCCCCGGTTCAGCCACCGCAGTGAGGGAGCCGGCCGTGGCTCCCTTGACCAGGTTGTAGTTGACATTCCCCTTGGTCAGGTACACATCGGTTGTGCCGTCGGCATTCTCCGTATATTTCACCCCCATCCTCTGGGCGAGGGAGGTTATCATCTGATCCCGTTGATCCTTGATTTCGTTCGGGTTGGCACTTACCTCACCAATACTCTTAATCTGCAGGTTCAGCTGGGCAATGTTGGTAAGTGTTTTGTTGATACTCTCCGTCAGCGGAACCAGTGATGCATTTTGGGTGTCGGCGGCAGAGGTAAGACTTTGGGTCACCGAATGAAAGTTGTCGGTCAGTATCTGGGCATTACTCATGATAACCTGTCGTTCGGAGATTCCCCCCGGATTGAGGGAAAGATCCTGCCAGGAACCGAAGAAATTAGAGATTGCCGCCCCCAGGCCGTCGTTGGCAACTTCGTTTAACACAGGCTCAATCTGCTGAAGTACCGTTGATTTCTGGGTATCATAACTCTGGGTAGAGTTGGCATTAACCAACTGTTTCTGCATGAGCCCATCATAGTAGCGGGTCACCGAGGAGACCATAACACCGGCTCCCAGGGTGACACCGTTAACCGTGGTACCGGGCGCACTTTCGATTACCGCCGACTGGCGGGAGTAACCGGGAGTATTAACATTAGCGATATTTTCAGCCGCGACGTTGGTAGCTACCTGATAGGTATTGATACCACTTCGGGCAGTACTGATTAACGACGAAAGTCCCATTTACGCCTCCATATTGATCATGACAGCACCATTACGGGGCTGTTGATAGCCACCGGATGATCCATAGACATTGGACTGGTTGGCCAGTCGGGTAATAAGAGTGAGAGTGGTGGCAACCGTTGACGAGAATTTCTCAGCGATTTCCCGGTTCAACACCGCAACCTGCTGTATTTTATGCGCGCTGCTTTTCAATTCCAGACGTTTATTGAACAGTTCCCGGTCTCCCCGTTGGGCAAGGCTGGTAGCGAGGGTACCAAAGGAGGTATCGGCCGGCAGCCCTTCCCGGTGTATCAAACCGGTGATAGCCTGCTTCATGAGCTGTTCCTGAGCAGCTATCTTCTCAATAAGGTCTTCCTTCTCCCGGTTTGAGTCAGCCATGGCATCAATATTGACCACTCCCATTTCGGTAGTCTCCCGCTCAAGAACGGCAAGAAGGGTCTGCATCAAAGCAGTCAGAGCAGCAACGGCGTCCAGTAATTTTTTTAATTCCATAGGTATGTACTCCACAGCAGCTGCCAACTACTCCCTGCTGTCAATTTTCGGGGCTATTTTCCGGCTTTCCTGACGGATAATATCCCGTTCGACCATTTTTGCAATGCCGAGGCCGCCGCCTTTCTTCGCCGATATATTGGCGTACTCCTGATCCAGCATCGAGCGAAACACCTCTTCACCATGGCCACCACCGGTCAGCTTATCCTTGCCGACCGTGGAGCGCATGGATTTCATCATCATACCGACAAACATCCCCTCAAAGTCACGGGATACCTTCTTCGCCTGCTGTAACTGTTTCTCCGTCAGCACCCCACCAGCGGCGGTAGCGCGCTGGAGTTGCCGCGCCTTGTCGGCGGAGGCACCAGAAACATCGGGCAGTTGGGTAGGTAATGAAATGTCCATACCTTCTTATCGTCCTCTTTCCGTAACAGTTTAACAGTACGGGTACTTTTTCTAAATAATCGAAAGATCGGCCTGCAGGGCACCGGCAGCTTTGATGGCCTGAAGAATGCTGATCAGGTCACGGGGAGTTACCCCCATCTGGTTGAGAGCCCGCACCACATCGCCGATGGTTGCCCCCTCCTGCAGTACCATAAGCCGCCGATTTTCCTCTTCAACCTTCACATCGGTGCGCCCCACCACCTTGGTTTCACCGGCGGAGCTCAGGGGGTTCGGTTGGGATACCTGGGGGGCTTCCTTGATAATAAGCGACAGACTGCCATGGGTAATGGCGACCGTTGAGATCCGGACGCTCTCCCCCATGACAATGGTACCGGTACGTTCGTTCAGCACGACCTTGGAGGTGGTATCCGGTTTGACCTCAAGCCGTTCAAGGGCAGCGACAAACTCCACCGGACGTTTTGCATAGACATCGGGAATGGTCAGGGCAACGGAACCGGGATCGTTACTGACGGCAACGGCACTTTTAAACTTATCATTAATGGCGGTGACAATCCGTGAAGCGGTGGTGAAATCCGCCACGTTAAGGTTCAGATTGAGAATCGCCTTACCAATGAGAAAATTGGGAAGTTCCCGCTCTATCAGCGCACCGTTGGGCACCCGACCGGCCGTGGGGTGGTTTTTCATGGCCGAGGAATTGGCACCGCCAAAGGCAAACGAGTTGGTCAGTATGGAACCCTGGGCAACAGCATAAATCTGATTGTCGGCACCCTTAAGCGGTGCCATAACCAGTGTGCCGCCGGCAATACTCTTGGCATCACCGATGGAGTTAACCAACACGTCAAGACGATTGCCCTGTTTGGCAAAAGGGGGAAGGGTTGCCGTCACCATGACCGCCGCCACATTCTTGATTTTAATGTCGTTAACCGACGTGGTAATACCCATCCGCTCCAACATATTGACAACGGACTGCGTCTGAATTTTTGCTTGATCGCTGTCGCCGCTGCCGTTCAAGCCGACCACCAGACCATAGCCGATTAACTGGTTGTCCCTCACTCCTTCAAAGGAAGCCAGATCCTTGATCCGTATGGCATGGGCGTTTGTCGTCACCGTCAGCAGCATAACCAGCATGAGAGGTATGGTGTACTTCATGGATTTCCTCAAGGTGTATCTCAGTTTCATCATCAGAAAGGCCAGATTTTATCAAAAAAGTTCATCAACCAGCCGGGACTCTGACGGTCGGAAAGAATGCCGCGCCCCGAATAGCTGATCCGAGCATCGGCCACGTAAATTGAATTGATGGTGTTATCCTGGGCGATATCCCGTGACCGCACGGTTCCTTCAAGGACAATAATCTGATCCTCTTCATTAACCTTAATATTTCTCCGCCCCTCGATTATCAGGTTACCGTTGGGCAGGACATCAATTACACGGGCTGTGATGGTCGCATTGAGATCCTCTTTTCGGGATGTGGACCCAGACCCCTTGAAAGCTGAACTGCTGGTGGCGTTGAGAATTTTACTCAAATCAGCAAAATTGTTCGCCATAATCCCCTTGTTCTCAAGACCGAGCAGGTTGGTTATGCCGGCACTGCTCGAACTGTCCCGCGACGTACCGGTATTGGCCTGTTTGGAGGCACTGGAGGTCTCCGATATGACAATGGTAATGATATCGCCCCGGCGGCGCGCTTTCACATCCTCGGTCATCCCTCCCGACGTGCTCTGCCAGATCGAGCCGGACGAATAGTCAGCAACCGGTCGAACCTGTTGTTCTTCGGGACTAATGGTCTTTATTTCGGTTTTTTCCACCGCACATCCCTCCAGAATCAGGGCTACAAGCGGTAACAGCAGCTGTTTCATACGAATCCCTCAAACGTCCCCTCGGGGATAGTTTACCCTAGTGCAACACTATAATGCCACTTTTACCGTCGATGAATCAATCACCTGGGCCGGAATTTCTTTCTGCGAGGTCAGGTTCAGTACCCGGATAATATCCCCCGCCACGCCGGAGCTGTGGGCTTTCCCCGGCATGGTAATCTTTATGACGCCATTTTCACCGATAATGGTGACCATCTGACCGCTTTTTATCAAAGGTACCCGTTCAATCTGATCTGACCTGACCGGCTGATTGGCCCGCAGGGTGCTTCGGGCACTTTTTCCGGCAACCCCGGCGATTGAACGTACCGCCAACTGGGAATTAAAGGTAATTTCCCGTTTCTGCAGCACCAGATCATCGGCGGAAATCACCGTATCATGGTCTATCTGGCGAAGTGTCACCACCGTATCGGCCACCGCTTCCACATCTATCAGCACCGGTATATTCGAAACAACCCGCTCGTTCTGCCGGGCGACGACCGCTGCATTGATTTTCCCCCAGCCTTCCCACTGTTTCGGGACAACCACCTCATACTCCACCCCCCCCTCGGGAAGTTTCAACAGTGGGGGAAGCCCGACCTTCCTGATACGCACCTCCCACCCCATGCCGGCGGTACGACTGGTAACAAAGGTGGTAATAACCTGCCGGATCTCCTGTTCCCGCTCTGCTGAGGAGGTAGCCCCGCAGGGAACCGTCACCAGCAGGGACAGACAGAGTGTCACCATGAGTCGTGTCAGTAGTTTCATCACGTCAAACACCGGTTACCGTTTCAGGTTGTTAGCCGTCTGCAACATTTCATCGGAGGCCTGAACCGCCTTGGAGTTAACCTCATAGGCACGCTGTCCCACAATCATGTTAACCATCTCTTCGGCAACATTGACGTTACTCATTTCCAGAATACCCTGGCTGAGGGTACCGGTACCGTTCTGCCCCGGAGCACTGGAGGTCGCCGTACCCGATGAATCGGTGGTGATATAGATATTCCCCCCCTGACTGGAAAGCCCCGCCGGGTTGGAAAAATTGGCCAACTGGATCGAACCGACGGTTGCGGAGGCGTTCTGCCCGGCGACCTGAACCGAAACGGTACCATCACTACCGACATTAATCTTGGTTGCATTGGCCGGAATGGTAATTGACGGAGAGAGCAGGTTACCATCGGAGGTAACAATCTGTCCGGCACTATCCTTTTTAAAGGCACCGGCACGGGTATAACCGATGGAGCCATCGGGAAGAGTTACCTGAAAAAAACCGTCCCCCTGAATGGAGAGATCCAATTCATTGCCGGTCTGGGAAAAATCTCCCGGGGTAAAAATTTTGGTTACTGCGGCAAGGCGGCTCCCCAGACCAATCTGGATACCGGTCGGCACCTGGGTGGCACTGGTGGCCGGTGAACCGGTGGTTTTGAGGTTTTGATAAATCAAGTCCTGAAAATCTGCCCGACTTTTCTTAAAGCCGGTGGTGCCGATGTTGGCAAGGTTGTTGGCTACAACCTCAATACTTTTCTGCTGTCCCTGCATACCGGACGCTGCACTCCAGAGTGAACGAATCATATGAACTCCTTTTCTGTGTAATAAAGAGTAATAACTAAACTTTTCCTATATCGTTTGCGGCTTTGCCTTCGATGTCATCAAAGCTCTTGATGATTTTGGTACACGCTTCAAAATACCGGTTAGTTTCGATCATCTGTACCATTTCCGTAATACTGTCCACATTGGAACCCTCAATGCGCCCCTGCTGTACCTGGGCGGTGGCCGCCTGGGGTACGGCCTGGGCATCCACCGGCAGAAAAAGGGCACTGCCGATTTTATTCAGGGCGTAGGGCTTGGGGAAATCGACCACGGAAAGGGCACCCGCATCGGTTCCGTCAACGGTGATGACACCCTTGGAGTTGATCTCCACATGGCTCCCCAGCAGGGTGATGGCGGTGCCGTTTGCCCCCTGAACCGGGTATCCGTCGGCGGTCACCAGAGTACCATTGGCGGCGGTGCGGAAATTCCCCTGGCGTGTATAGGCGGTTCCCTGGGGAGTCGTCACCGCGAAGAAGCCATCCCCCTCCAGTGCCAGATCCAAGGTGTTACCGCTCTGGGTAGTTGGTCCGGTACCGTAATCGATATAGACATTTTCTTTCTGCATGACCGGATCGCCCGACACCTCCGCAGGATTGGCCGATGCGGGAAGAACTCTGCTCAACACCCCTTCAAAGGACATTTTATCCTTTTTAAAGCCGGGGGTATTTATATTGGCAAGGTTGTTGGATATGGTGTCAAGCTTGCGCATGGCGGACAAACTGCCCGAGACTGCTGTGTACATACCGGTGTTCATACCTATTCCTCCTAGCTCCGGTGGAGTTTCAGCCGTGATCGTAACCTGACCATGGCCTGACTGATGAGCTGCGAAATGCGTGATTCGGTTAAACCGAGGGTTTCACCGATTTCCTTCAGATTTAAATCTTCATTATAATAGAGTGTTACCGCCAGCCGCTCCTTTTCAGGGAGGGATTCTATGGCGGTACCGAGCGCATCTGCCAGCTGCATGGTAATGACCTGTTGCTGGGGATTTTTGGCATCGGTTTCACTCAACACATCGGCCAGACAGAGCGGACTGCCATCATCCCCCTCCCAACTGTCATCCAGACTGATAAACGTGAATACATGGACATCATCCAGTAGTTCATAATAGTCATCCAGTGACATTTCCAGTGCGGCGGCAACCTCTTCACTGCTCGGATTCCGCCCCAGCAGATGTTCCAACTCGTTCAGTTTCCGCTCCAGACGTTTGTACTTCTCCCGCATCGATCGGCTGAGTACATCATAGGAGCGGAGTTCATCAAGAATGGTGCCTCGCACATGCTGCTCGGCAAATGTTTTGAAAAGCACCCCACGAGCCGGATCAAAACGATCAGCTGCATTTATCAGGCCGATCATTGCCGAACTCATTAAATCCTGCATATCGAGATGATGGGGAAGCTTGGTTGACATTCTACTCACCAGATAGCGCACGAGTGGAATGTGATCCAAAATAAGCTGCTCCCGCTCAGACGACAGGCTTGCCCGGTTCCCGGGCACCTTACCTTCTGACATAGCTAGCTCCCCCCCACGCCGTCAAGCATTCGTCTGAAAAAAAACTGGATATTACCTTTAATGCGGGTCTGCCGCTTGTTCTCGATCACCCGCTTGGCGATGGTCGTATAACAGTGAGCGGCGTCAGAATCGGGAAAAAGCTCCGTGACAGCTTTTTGACGTTTGACCGCTTCGACAACCTTTTCATCCTTGACCACGCACCCCAGATAATCGAGAGAGATATCAAGGAAGCGTCCCGCAACATTTGCCAGTTTTCGAAAAACTTCCAGAGCATCTTCACTGTCTTTGGCCATATTGACCAGAACTTTGAAATGATGCTCCGCATAGCGGGTAGCCAAGAGCTTAATCAAGGCATAGGCGTCGGTAATGGAGGTAGGCTCCGGTGTTACCACCACAAAAATTTCCTGGGCGGCAACGGTAAAATAGGTGACATTTTCCGAGATACCAGCTTCCGTATCCACAATCAGCACATCGAACTGCTCTTCCAGGGTATCCAATTCATCGAGCAGCTTCAATTTTTCATGTTGTCGCAGGCTGGTCAGTTCTTGCACCCCCGAGCCGGCCGGAATGATCTTGATGCCGGCCGGACCGTCAATAAGAATATCAAGGATGCTCTTTTCACCATTTAACACATGATTAAGATTATAGACCGGCGACAGCCCCAGCAGTACGTCAAGATTTCCCAAACCAAGGTCGGCATCAATCAGAAGTACTTTTTTCCCTTGGGCAGAAAGGGCAATGGCCAGGTTGGAGACCACATTGCTCTTGCCAACGCCCCCCTTGCCGCTGGTCACCGAAATGACCCGTATTCCCTGCTGATCAACCAGTCCGAAGGACGGAACATGATCCATCCTGTTCTGTTTTGCGTTGCGGGCCAACTGGCGGAGAGTATCAGCCTGATCGCCCGTACCGGGAACGTTACTCATTCTGCCCCCTCATGAAATATCATATCGGCCAGTTTTGCCGGTGTGGCGATCTCAATATCTTCCGGAACCCGTTGTCCGGTAGTAAAATAGGCTATCTGCAAGTTATCCTTCATTAATAAATTAACCATGTTCCCGAAACTTTCACACTCATCTATTTTGGTAAAAACAACTTTGCTCACCTGGAAAATTTTGAAGCGATTTAAAATTTCCTTGAGCTCAAGATCCTTGGTGGTGGCCGAAAGGCAGAGGTACACCTCCACCGGGATCTTGTTTTCCAGAAAGTTTTTCATTTCATCGAGTTTTTCCTTATCTTTGTGACTTCGACCGGCGGTGTCAATAACGATCAAATCACAGGCCGAATGCCGGTCAACCGCCTTCTCAAGCTCCTTGGGAGTAGAGGCGACCTCAAGGGGGATACCCATGATTCGTGAGTAGGTTTTCAGCTGTTCAATGGCACCGACCCTGAAAATATCCATGGTAATCAACGCCACCCTATTCCCCTTATTAAGTGCGTACATAGCGGCCAACTTGGCGGTAGTCGTTGTTTTCCCCACACCGGTCGGCCCGACCAGGGCGATGATACGGGGCGAGTTTTTCTTCAGCTTCAAGGTACCGGCAAACTTGATCAGCCTGCCCAGTGTTTCCACCAGGCGACCTTTCAGCGACTGATTATCATTCTGGAGCGGTAGAGCATTCAGGGTATCAATTATTTTCCGAATCAGATCCGTGGAAATACCACTGGCAGCCAATTCCCGTGCCAGGGGAGAGTTTTCAGGAAGCAGTTCATCTCCCGAACGGGGTGACCGACTGACGTTTTCCCCGATAATCGGCCACTGCACATCCCGGGCTTCCCCTTCATTGCTTTTTGCCAAGGTGGCCAAAAGCAGCTTTTTAATATCCTCCAGGTCTGCCCGGGGGATATTTTTAAGATTGAGTCCCCCATCCGAATCCCCCCCGTCAACGGCAACAAAGGGGCGTACTTCGGCCCGGCTTTCCTCCTCACGCCGGGTGAGAGACTCCACCTTCTCCCGTAAATCTTTCAATTCACGGGCCAGAGGGGCGAGCATGGAGCTTTCCATCTCCTCCCGTGCCGTACGCTCACGAGGGGGGGGCTCCCGATAGGCAGGCTGAGCGACAGGGGCAGCCACCGGTGCTTTGCGCACCGGGTCAATGGCCGCAGTGACCCGATAGACCTGACGGCAAAAAAAGCCGAAAATCCCGCCAACTTTCTCTTTTTTTGTCGAAAGGATCATGGCGTCCGGGCCAAGCTCCGATTTCACCATGCGGAGCGCTTCCGGCATACTAGCTGCTTGAAAGGTCTTAACCAGCATTAATTCCTACCACCCCCAGTGACTGAATTTTGACATTCTGAGGAATTTCATTATGGGACAACACCGCCATATGCGGCACAAAACGCTCGATTAACTTTCTCACATGACGGCGAATTGACGGGGATGCCAGCAGAACCGGCTGGGCACCACTGGCACCAAAGCGCTCCGACATGGTGCGCACCGAAGTAATGATCAACTGGGCAACCGAAGGCTCAATCGCCAGGTAACTCCCCTGGTCAGACGGCTGAATCGCCTCAGCAATCATATCTTCCACATCCCGGTCAATGGTCACCAGAAAGAGGGTTTCATCCTCCATCTTGTACTGATCGACGATAAAACGCCCCAAACCTTGCCGGACAAATTCGGTCAGTACATCGGGATCCTTGGTCAGGGAGGCGTAATCCGCCAGACTTTCCAGTATGGTACGCATGTCACGCACCGAGACCCCTTCCTTCAGCAGCCCCTTGATAACCCGCAGTACCGTACCTAAGTTAAGCAGGTTCGGAATCAGCTCTTCAACCACTTTTGGAGCGGTCACCGCCACATTATCGAGCAACTGCTGCAACTCCTGTCGTCCAACCAGCTCATGGGAATAGCGTTTGATAATTTCACTGATGTGGGTTGCGACCACCGTGGTACTGTCCACCACGGTATAGCCGTTAATCTGAGCCTGATCGCGGTCATCGCTTCTGATCCAGACCGCCGGCAGACCAAAGACCGGCTCTTTGGTCGTCACACCGGGCAGATTGGCGGTAACGGCACCGGAATCCATGGCCAGATACTGGCCGGTCAACTCACTGCCACCGACGCGGGCACCACGGATAAGCAGGTTATATTCATAGGGTTTCAGCTGTAAGTTGTCATGAATATGAATCGGCGGTACGACAAAACCCATCTTCTGTGCTGTCTGACGGCGAATAGAACGTATCCGCTCCAGAAGCTCGCCATTTTGAGCCGCATCCACCATCGGCACCAGTCCGTATCCCACCTCAAGCTCCAAAATATCGAGCGGTCGGATATTTGACGCCTGGTCGATTGACTCCTCACCGGCTGTTGCCTCTGACACCGCCGTTTCTTCAACAATTTCAGCCTTTTCGCGCGCCATTTTACCGAGCAGAAAGGTTACTCCCGCCAGTAACAGAAAGGCAAAGTGGGGAAGACCGGGAATCAGGGCAAACAAAAACATGACACCGGATACGACAAAAAATGCCTTTGGGTAATTCATGAACTGGCCGGTCATTTCCTGACCAAAACTGTTCTCGTCGGCAGAACGGGTCACCAGAATACCGGCTGCGGTTGAAATAACCAGAGCGGGTATCTGTGCCACCAACCCCTCACCAATGGTCAGCAGCGTATAGTTTGACAGGGCGTTCATGAGCGGCATCCCCTGCTGCCAGACACCGATGATCAGACCACCGAAAATATTGACCAACACAATCAGGATACCGGCCACCGCATCGCCACGGACAAACTTGCTGGCACCATCCATGGAACCGTAAAAGTCTGCTTCGCGGGATATTTTCAGACGCCGGATTTTGGCTTCCTTGTCCGTCAACAGACCGGCCGAAAGATCGGCATCAATGGCCATCTGCTTGCCCGGCATGGCGTCCAGCGTAAAGCGGGCAGCAACCTCGGCAACACGCCCCGCACCCTTGGTGATAACAACAAAATTAATAATGACGAGAATAAGGAAGAGTACCGCACCGACGATATAATTCCCCCCCACCACGAACTGGCCAAACGCCTTAATAACCGCCCCGGCAGATTCGGCTCCCTCACTGCCATGGAGCAGGATCAACCGGGTTGAGGCGATATTGAGAGCCAAACGGAAGAGCGTTGTCACCAGCAGGACAGATGGAAATATAGAAAAATCAAGTGGTTGAATCGTATAGAGACAGATCAGCAGAATAGAGAGAGCCACCGTAATATTGGCCGCCAGAAAAATATCCAGCACAAAGGCCGGCAGTGGCACGATCATCAGTGCCAGAATACCGATCAATCCGACAGCCACATATATATCGGAGTTTTTGCGAAAACCGCGTAACTCTATCGCTTCAACCGTACCATTTGCCATGGATAAGTGCCTGTATCACCTTATTGTAGGTAGCTGCGCCGTAGTAATTTGCATTTTTCGTGCCGAAACATGAAAAACGGTTATGAAGGGCGTTTTACTCACAGCACCCCAGCTTCGGCACCAATTTTAACCAGCAACGGCCACCATTCGGTGTCAAACCATTGAACGCGACAAAATTTTGACGCCATTAAGATGAAATTTTCAATGAAGGGAATTTTAAAAGCGGGGGATGGCTATACGGAACCTGATTAATAAACACGTAGGGGCGTCTGGCCATACGCCCCTACGAATGTATGTTCTCACACATTGAAATCTGTGATTCAAGACGACCTAAATTCCGGTGCCCTTATTATCAAAGCCGCCGCTGACAAACCTGCTCCCCCGCTTGAACAGCAAAATACTGATGCCATCGGCGGTGCGGTCGAATTCAAAGGCCAGCGTATGTTCATAGGCCAGGGTGGCGGTGGCCGGAAGTTGTTCCAGGTTGCGGAGCCTGAAGAGCACCCGGTTTCCTTTGTCCAGGTAATCAAGGAAGCTGGAAGAAACCTCGAAGGCCAGCAATCCCACCTCACCGGAAAGATCAACCACCGTCATGCCGGTACTGTTAATGGACGCTTCACTCAGATAGACCTGCCGTACGGTATCATCCGCCGAAGTGCCCCCTTCCGGAGACCAGCTGTCGGTTGCCCCCAGCTGTTCAAAGGGGGTGGCACCGATAATCATGCCGGCGGCAACGGTGGCGTTGGAGAAGCGGTCGATAATAATAAAGCTGCCGGTTTCCCGGTTTTGATTATAGGGGACAAAAGAGATGGGACGGTCAAGCTCCAGACGTGCCACACCGATTTCGTTCAGCTTGAGGGTATCGGCCTGTTTATGTTCCAGCGTATTGACATCCACCGAATAATGGACACCGGTCACCCTCCCTGAAGTCACCGCCGTGGCGGTTTTGACCAGATAAAGCTGCCCCGGTTGCAACGGTTCATCATGGAGCCAGACCAAATGGGCCTCCGGATGACGGGATTGCAGTGGTGGTGCCTCGGGAGTGGTCAGCATATCCCCCCGACTGATATCGATCTCATCTTCCAGGGTCAGCGTAATGGCCTGACCGGCGGTTGCCTCCGACAGATCGCCGCTCATGGTGACAATGCGGGCAACTTTGCTGGTCTGCCCCGAAGCCGCCACGCGGAGCTCATCACCGGGATGAACAGTACCCGAAGCGATAACACCGCAAAAACCACGGAAATCCAGATGGGGACGATTAACCCACTGAACCGGCATGCGGAACGTTTCTCCTCTGCTGTCACCATCAACCGGCACAGTTTCCAGATAATTCATCAAAGTCGGACCAGCGTACCAGGGGGTATTGGCACTGGCCTCGATCATATTGTCCCCCCCCAGGGCCGAAATTGGTATGGCAGTAATGGAGCCGAAACCAAGGGGTGCGGCAAACTGTTCATAGTCACGTTGTATGGCCAGATACTGCTGTTCATCAAAGTCAATCAGATCCATCTTGTTGATGGCCAGCACGATATTACGGATACCGACCAGCGACACCAGATAACTGTGACGTCTGGTCTGGGTCAGCAGTCCCTTGCGGGCATCAACCAGAATGATGGCTACCTGGGCGGTGGAGGCACCGGTGACCATGTTGCGGGTGTACTGCTCATGCCCCGGGGTGTCGGCAACGATAAATTTGCGCCGGTCGGTGGAGAAGTAGCGATAGGCCACGTCAATGGTGATCCCCTGTTCCCGCTCGGCCTGTAAGCCATCCAGCAGCAGGGCGTAATCAATCGCCCCCCCCTGGGTACCGACTTTTTTACTGTCCACCTCCAGGGAGGCGAGCTGATCCTCAAACACCATTTTTGAATCCCACAAAAGACGCCCTATCAGGGTACTCTTGCCGTCATCGACACTGCCGCAGGTAATGAAGCGGAGGAGCGACTTTTCCTCCTGACTTTTCAGATATGCAAGGATATCCTGTTCGATAAGGTCCGATTGGTGTGCCATCAGAAATATCCCTCCTGTTTTTTCTTTTCCATGGAACCGGCCTGGTCATGGTCGATCATACGCCCCTGCCGTTCCGAGGTACGGGTCAGCAACATCTCCTGGATGATCTCCGGCAGGGTGGTGGCTTCCGACTCCACCGCTGCGGTCAGCGGATAGCACCCCAGGGTACGGAAGCGAACCGATTTGTATTCGATCTTTTCACCCGGCAACAACTCCAGCCGGTCATCATCCACCATGAGCAGCATGCCGTCCCGCTCCACCACCGGCCGCACCGCCGCATAATAGAGCGGCACAATCGGAATCTGTTCCCGATGGATATATTGCCACACATCCAATTCAGTCCAGTTGGAAAGCGGAAACACCCGGATACTTTCCCCCGGCTTGATCCGGGTATTGTAAAGATTCCACAGTTCCGGCCGCTGCAGTTTCGGATCCCACCGGTGATTGGCACTTCGGAAGGAGAAAATCCGTTCCTTGGCCCGGGATTTTTCCTCATCCCGCCGTGCCCCGCCAAAGGCCGCGTCAAACTTGTACCGACCCAACGCCTGCTTGAGCCCCTCGGTCTTCATAATATCCGTATAGAGGGAGGAACCATGGGTAAAGGGGGAGATTTTCTGGCGTACCCCCTCCTCATTAATATGGACAATCAGGTCAAGTCCGCATTCGGCGGCCATCTTGTCCCTGAACTGGATCATCTCCCGGAACTTCCAGGTGGTATCCACATGCATGAGTGGAAAGGGGGGAGGAGCCGGATAGAACGCCTTCCGGGCAAGGTGCAGCATGACGGCCGAATCCTTACCGATGGAATAGAGCATCACCGGATTGGCAAATTCGGAAACCACCTCACGGAGAATATGAATACTTTCCGCTTCCAGTTTCTGTAAATGGGTTAAATTGCTGGTCATAGTAAAACCTCAAAATAAGTTAGTACAAGTACTTAGCAAAAAATACTCAGCCAATATCACGCACCATGGCCGTCAATTGTTCCAGAGTCAGGGCACGGGCAAAAGCGGTATTGAAATGGGTATCCCCCCGGCGGTACAGATCAAAGCGGGGTGTCCGTTCACCGTCGTCCCCCTTCACCAGTGCCGAACTGACAATACCCACCTCGGCCAGTTGGGGCTGGGTGCAGGAATTGGGACAGCCCGACAGAGCCCATGACAGCTGTTGCCCCGCCTCACCCATCTGCTCAAGGAGAGCTGCCGCCACGGTTCGGGTTTCTGCAAGCCCCATGGAACATTCGTGGCGGCCGGGACAGATCCGCAATACCCGTGGTGCAGGAACAGGTGACAAATCGGAAAAATCATTCAGGAGCGTCGTGTCGGCACCGGGTATCACAGTTAACAGGATATTCTGGTCGGCGGTCACCTGCAGAACGCCATCGGCACAGACATCGGCAGCGTCGGCGAGGCGAAGTAACTGGCCTGCCGTTAACTCACCGGCAAAAACCGGCAGCTCCCGCTGCTGACTCACCTCCCCTCCGGCAACCAGACCTTCGGCAAAGCCAGAGGCGGCCGGCAACAGCTCGGAAAACCCGGACTCCGCCTCGATCAACTCCCGAAGTTTCTGTTCACCCATCTGCTGTGCCAGAAACTTGAGCCGTTTCGGCGGGGGGGCATTGGCAGCATATACGGCGATAACCGCCTCAATGACCGGGATAATCCGCCCCTCCGGGAACCGCTCTCCCAGAAGGAAACCGGGTCGGGGCTCCCGCCCCAGACCGCCGGCAATCCAGACATCATAACAGGGGGAACCATCCTCTTCACCGGCTGGTACCAGCCCCACATCCTGAATAAGGTGTCGCCCACCGGATATGTCTGCCTCTACACCGATTTTAAATTTTTTTGGTAACCGCTCGAAACGGGGATTACCGGTAAAATGCCGCTGCACTTGCCGGGCAAGTGCTTCAAGCCGGGGGAAGCCATGGGTACCGTGACTGCTGCTGGTGACTCCCCGCACCGCACCACCACAGGCTCCCCGCGAGGTAAGACCGGTTTTAGCCAGCTCCCGTTTGACGTAAGACAGAGCCTCCTCACGCAACCAGTGAATTTCCATACTGCCACGACTGGTCAGATGAATGGTTCCCCGACCAAAACGGGCAGAGATATCGGCAACAGCACGAGCCTGGGTCGCGGAGATAACCCCGGCAGCCAGCTTGATGCGCTGCATAAAGAAACCGTCTTGACGCTGCGTGTAAATGCCGTCAAGACGGAAGTTAGGTGGTGATGGCACCATGGCTACATACCCTTTTCAAAAAGTTCTTTACCCCACAACAGGGGGGAACATTCAATATGCGACAAATCTACTATTTCTATAGGTATTACATCAGCACTAGGAATGTCAAGAGAATAATCGGTGGCACACGGGTGATTCGGAATCGAGCGGGAAGGGGCATAAAGCCCCTCCCGTAATTTGAGGTGTTTACAGCTTGAACTGCCGTACCAGTCGCTGCAACTCTTCAGCATTGCCATTGAGCTGGGTGGCTGCCGTTGCCGATTCGTGGGCACCGAGGGAGGTCTGAAGCACCACATCGGTAATCTGGTGCATATTGCTACTGATCTCCCCCGTAGTGGCCGTCTGTTCTTCAGCCGCCGTCGCCACCTGACTGATCTGCATGGCAACATCGTTGACATACTGCAAAATTTCCTCAAGTGCCTGCCCCGATTTGGCAGCTTCCCGGGTACCGGTTTCTACCTGCTGAACCCCCTGTTCCATAGCGTTAACCGCCTCACAGGTTTCCTTCTGAATGGCCTTGATCATCTCGCCGATCTCCCGGGTTGCCCGCGTTGTCCGTTCCGCCAGGGCACGAACTTCATCGGCAACGACGGCAAAACCTCTCCCCTGTTCACCGGCTCGGGCCGCTTCAATGGCCGCATTCAGCGCCAAAAGATTTGTCTGATCGGCGATATCCTCGATGGTCCCGATAATAGCACCAATCTGGTCGGAGCGCGCCCCAAGGCTTTCAACAGTTTTGGCAGACTCCTGAACCCGCAAGGCAATCTGTCCCATGACGGATACCGTTTTTTCAACAACCAGAGCACCGCTTTGAGCCTTATCCGAAGCCCGTTGCGCCCCCTCTACCGCCATCTGGCAGTTTTGGGCAATATCCCCCGAAGTGGCAGACATCTCTTCACCGGCGGTAGCAACGGAAGCGGCCTGTGCAGCGACCTCTTCGGCTCCGGTGGCGATCTGGGTCGCCGTTGAGTTCAGCTGACTGGCAGCGGAGGCGACCTGGGTGGAAGTGGAGGAAATCTGGCCGACAATCAGCCGCAATTTCCCGATAAACACATTAAAGTATTTACTTATTTCTGCAAGTTCGTCCTTAGTGGTTTCATCAAGACGTTTGGTAAGATCCCCCTCCCCCTGGGAGATATCGAAGAGCATTTCCCGCAGCGCATCGACCGGCTTCATAATGGTGCGGAGGAGCCAAGTGGCAAGACCGGCCTGCAGTAAAATACCGATAAGTCCGAGAACGAGGGTTTCCGTGATAATCACTTTTATCTCGTCATCAAATTGGTCATCGAGCTCTTTTGCATGTTTTGTATTGAGAACCGATAATTTTTCGAGTGTGACATAAATAACTTGGTTCAGTTTATCGATCTCGTCATCCTGTTTTCGGATTTCCTCGGTTATCAGATTAGTTGACTTCAGCAAGGGGAGCATCTTCCCTTCAAAAATCGAGATTTCCGCTTCAAGAGACGTCCGTGCAGTGAGAACCAGTGCTTTTTCCTCCGCAGTGTCGGCTATTTTAGCCAGTTTATCGAGTAACTTGAATTCCTTTTCCTTAAAGGGTACCCACTCTTTTTCTGATTGGGCAAGATCTCGGTTAATCTCCGCATCAGCTATTTTTGCATAAAAGCGATAACCGATGCTGGATGCTCCTTCCGCCAGCGCAGATTCGAGAGCTTTGACACCTACATCATCCTGAAGCTTCTTCAGCTTATGGAGATTTGAAAAATTCATCAGTGCAATGGCACCAACCGTTAAAATGACGATAATGACATTGACAATTATTTTAGATCTAATAGTGGCCATAGTGAAATCCCCCCAAGATAAATACCATTAAGAACGACGTTGTTCCGGTACGTTAAATAGTGTAAACCGTATCGTGTACGCACTAATTTGTAAAGATATTTATTAAAATAATTCAAATCATTATTTTCAGACGGAAACTATTTCACCGGGATCGTAATATGCTTCGGCGTGGTTTCTTCCCGTTTCGGCAGGGTGATTGTCAGCACCCCCTTATCACAAGTGGCCGCCACCTTTTCCTGATTAACGGTGGTCGGCAGACTAAAACTCCGTTGGAAACTCCCGAAGTATCTCTCAATGCGGTGATAGTTTTCTTTCTTCACCTCATCTTCATGCTTCCGCTCCCCCCGCAGGATCAGGGTACTATCTTCAATACGAACCTCAATATCTTTCTGGTCAACAGCGGGAAGCTCCGCCTTGATAACGATGGAATCCACTGTTTCATAGATATCCACGGGAGGCTGCCAGAGCCCCTCCTTACTATCCTCGCTCGGTAGGTCATGGTTCCAGGAGAGATTCAACAACCGATTCATCTGATCCTGCATGTTCTTTAACTCTCGTAAGGGATTGTATTTCACCAGTGCCATTTGTCTCTCCTCCAATTTCGGTTGTTCACTCACCCCATTCCATTCATTGTTACCATACTCACGAAATGCCCATTGTCAAGCAGGAAGCCCGCAACTTTGGTGCAGAAACTCAAGGCTACGCAATTTTCTCGGGGTGAGTGAAGCGATGGATTCATCCAGCAGGAGTCCTCCCAACGGTAATGTTTCTTCATCAAGAACCGCCTGACCAAACCGGCTGGTTGCCAGACAAAGTCCCAGTCGTTTCAGAGCCGTCAGCGGTATGTTACGCCCCGTGGCGGCGCAAAAGCGGCAGGCCAGCTCACCCCGCTGCTGCAGCAGTGCCCCCTGCACGTCAAAGTCAGCCCCACAGCGACTGCACCCCTCAAGGTTAGGGCGATAGCCGAGAATATTCAGCAGGTTAATCTCATACATACGACGATCTGCCTCCCCACCCTGTCCCGTATCAAGGTATTCGAAGTAGGTTGCCATGAGCCGAAAGAGCCGGGGGATCGGCTGCCCCTCCGGAGTCAGGTTACCCACCAGTTCACAGGCGTACAGTGCCTGGGCAATGGCGCAGAGGGAGCCGCGAATGCCGCTGTACAGGGTGATGACGTCGGCACTGTGCAGTGCTGAAAGCCCCTCCTTCTGGTTCAGTACGAGTTCAATGCGGGCAAAGGTTTCAAGGGACGGCCCAAAGCGTTTACGACTATTCCGGGCACCACGGGCGAACCCCCTCAGATGACCCTGTTCAAGGGAAAACAGCGATACGATGCGATCGCTCTCACCATAATCTTGACTGGAGAGAACAAAGGCCTGAAGCTTTTCCAGCTGCTGAGCACGCGTGTTCATGCGAAACAGAGGCTAAACAGCAGGAGAAACGTCAGTTGGCACACGGCAACCATCCAGCCGTTTTTGAGCATTGACTTCATGTCGGAAGATTCGGCAAACCCCAGGGAGCTGACCATATTTGCGCCGGGAAACACAAAGTTATTCACCCGGGTCGCCACCACCAGAGCCAGTGCCCAGGCAACCATGGAGACACCGTGCCGGGCCAGGAGCGGATTGAACATTTCATGGAGCAGCTTCATGGTTGCCACCGTGGCACCGCTGATGCCGAAGGCTCCAAGGAAGCCACCGGTAACGACGATGGCCGGCTTCCCCCCCATTTCCATCAACGGCTTGATGAGCGTACTCAGGGCAGCAAAACCTCCCGCCTTCTCCACAAAAAAGATGAAAGGATCCAGCAGGAGAAACAGCAGAAACAGCCCCACATTACCGGCCATCCCCTTAATGAGCAGTGTCAGAATGTCATTAAATTTTACCCCTCCGGTCAGACCGGTGATGACCGACAGACCCAGCATGATGACGATGACAAAGGAGGTGGGAGCCTTGACGGCGATACCATAGATAACAGCAGCCATAAAACAGCCAATAAAAACCAGCGTTGCCCGGCGGCTTTGGGAAGTCGGGGTAAATTGTTCGGTTCGCTCTGGCAGCTGGTAGCCGTTGCTGTTGCGGGTGGCACTCTGAATACGTTGCAGCATCAGCCAGGTTACCACCAGGGTAATCAGTGCCACCGGCCCGGAGACGGAGAGCAGCATCTGGCCATAGCCGATCTGTGTTAAACCGAGCAGGGTGATGACCGGCGGGGTGAACGGGCCGAGAATCAGCGCCTCTTCGCCAACCGCCTGAAAAATCACGCTGACCGTACTCCGTGACAGCCCGACCGAGGCGGCCACCGGCAGCACAATGGGGGCGATGATGGCATTACCGCCGGCCATGGTGCCGAGCAGACCGACCATAACCAGACAGGCCGCCATGATCCCCCCCATGGCTTTTTTTTCCGTATCAACACCGATGCCGTAGATGATCTGATGGACAATCGTGTGGGACACCTTTGTGGCACTCAACACCTCACCGAGCCCCCGCCCCAGCATGATAATCAGACCAACCAGAGCCAAAAATGACGACATACCGTTGGCCAGAGCCGCCCCAAAAGTGGTCAGGGTCTGGTGGCTTAACAGGGCACCCACCACCACGCAGATGGCGGTTGCCGCAAGAATATCCACATTGCGAAAAACCAGCACGATATAGAGCAGGAGGGGAGCCAGCCCCAGAAGTCCCCAGCAGGTGGCGGTGGTGATTTCAAACATTACGATAACATCCTCATGTCCGTTTTTTTCAAGACCCGCCCCGGTCGTTCTCCGGTCACAACACCATCACGAAGTACCGGCCGGCCAGCCACCAGCAGATGCCTGACCCCGGTGGCCAGACAATGGGGGGCGGTATAGGTGGCGGTCTCCCCAACGGTCTCCGGATCAAAAAGCAGTAGATCGGCAACATACCCGGGAGCGACAAGCCCCCGGTCAAGACACCCCAAGCGCCGAGCCGGAAGCAGAGTCATCTTGTGAACTGCCGTGGTAAGCGGCAGCAGCTTTTCCTCCCGCACATAGTGCCCCAGCACCCGGGGGAAGGTGCCGTAGGAGCGGGGATGGGTTGCCTCGGCACCGTCCAGCACCGAATGGAGCCCATGGCCGTCGGAACCGACAGCGACCAGGGGATCGGCAAGAATGGTTCTCACATCCCGCTCGGCCATGGAAAAAAAGATGGCTCCCACCTTCCCCTCTTCTTCACGAATTAACCGGATAACCACCTCTGCCGGTGAGCAGTTCCAGAGGTGGGCCAGATGGGCAACTGTTTTACCCGACAGCCCCCTGTTCGGCTCCCCATGGCAGCCGGTGACCATAATACCGTCGGCTCCCTCTCGTCGCGCTATTTCACCATTGATCTCTGCATGCAGCTTCTTCTGCAGCAGGGGATCGGCCAGACGTTCCAACAGGCACCCCACGCCACCGGCATGGGCCCAAGGGGGAACTACCGCCGTCAGAGTGGTTGCCGAGGCATCGTAGGGGTACTGGTCGGCACCGATATCAACGCCCTCCCTGCGAGCCGCTGCAAGTTTCTCAAGCAGCTCCCCTCCCCGCCCGAAGTTGCTGTTTCCTAAAGCCTTCAGGTGGGAAATCTGCAGCCGCGCCCCACTGGCGACACCAAGGGCAATGGCCTCTTCGATGGCCGTAAACAGCCCCTCGCTCTCACTCCGGATGTGACTGGTGTAGAGGGCGTCGTAGCGATGGAGCACCTGTGCCAGCGCGACCAGCTCCCCGGTCAGGGCATAACTGCCGGGGGGGTAAATCAAGCCGGTGGACATGCCCCACGCCCCCTGAGTCAGAGCTTTTGCCAACAGCTGTACCATCCGCTCCCGTTCGGTTGCCGTCGGGGCTCGGTCATCCATACCCATGGCGGCCATGCGGAGTGCGGCGTGCCCCACCAGTGGCGCCACATTGAGTGCCAAACCACATTCAGTAACCCGCTCTCCATACCCGGAAAAATCATGCCAGGTAATCCCCTCCGGTGGCAGGGTAAAATCGTGGATAGTCAGATAACGGGCCAGCTCCTCCTCCCCACCGTGACGTACCGGAAAAAGACCGAGGCCGCAATTCCCGGTCACCTCGGTGGTCACCCCCTGAAAGAGTTTGCTTTCCAGAAGGGGGTGCCGGAAGAGGGTCATATCCGAATGACCATGGATGTCGATAAAACCGGGCGAGAGAACCAACCCACCGCCCTCAATGACCTGTGCCGCCCGCAGTTTCAGATCGGCACCAACCGCCCCGATCCGGTCTCCGGCCAGTGCCACATCTTTTCGGCACGGCTCCCCACCGGAGCCATCTATCAGGGTAGCACCACGAATAAGACAGGAATACATCTGGAGTCATACCTCCGGGACAGTGACAATGGGCAGAACTACTTGCCCGTTAAAGACGGTGGAGCCTTTTAAGACCCTGATCAAAGGTAACAAGTTCCAATGCTCCGGTTCGGGCTTTTGCGACCGGCAGACAGTCGACAAAATCTATGTTTGGCATACTTGGCAAGGGAACCGGCCATATCAGGTACCACATGCAAGGTTATAACGTTGGCAGTAACTTTGAACTCCACCATTTTGGTGTTACCTAATGTTTCACGGACAACTTTTGGCAACGTCACCTGCCCACGCTCTGTAATTGTTGCCATTGCTGTAATAGCCATTACGGCCTCCGATTATACACAATGCATTAATTATTTTAAATAATAATGCAATCTTGCTATATTCACAAGCACCCCCTTCAAATGCCATTAATGGGAGTCTGTCAAACAGCTATTTCCTGATAACCCGGCTGACTGCGGCAAAATCCTCATCACCACACCCCGCTGCCATGGCGGCCTTAAACAGTTCATTACTAGCTGCCGTTGCGAACAACGGCAGTCCCGATTCTTCAGCCAGACGCAGGGCCAGACGGAGATCTTTCTGCATATGCTTGAGCGGAAAGGCGGCTGAAAACGTCCCGTTAGCAACTATCTGCGGTCCTTTGAGACGGAACATCGGGTTGGCCACCGCACCGGAATCGAGCACTTCCAACAGTTGGGACGGATCAATGCCGCTTTTCTCCGCCAGTGCCAACCCCTCGCAGAGGGCGGCGAGGGCACCCCCCATAACCAGATTATTGGCTAGCTTCATGGCCGAGGCCTTACCCACGTGTCCCAGATAGAGCAGCTTCTTTCCGAGTTTCTCCAGCACCGGCAGAGCACTGTCGTACAGTTCCCGGTCTCCTGCGGTCATGATAGTCAGGGTGGCATCTTCAGCAGGCTTCCGGCTTCCGGCAACCGGTGCCTCCAGAAACAGTGCCCCCTTGTCATGGACAAGCAGCTGAGATTCCCGGGAGGTTTCGGCATCAACCGTGGACATATCAATAAAACCATTGCCAACCGACAAACCGGCCACAATACCATCGTCACCATCCCGAACCGCCCTGACCGCCTCGGGTGTTGCCATCATGGCGATAAGCAAATCCGACTCTTCTGCCACCGCACGGGGAGAGGGAGCCACGGTCGCGCCCAACACCTGCAACGGTGCATATTTATCCGGTGACCGGTTCCATAACGTGACCTGAAATCCTGCCTTAAGCAGGTTTACTGCCATGGCACTCCCCATAATACCCAGTCCGATAAAACCAATTTTCATGTGATACCTCCAAGCCACCACGGGCGTCTGATAAAAAAATGTCTCCAAAATGCAGTATGAAATGCCACTTTGATCTGATATATTCTAATTATGTCCCCAGAGCAAAGTAAAAAAGAAACGGAGAGCCGATGAAAGTTACAGAGAAACAACTGAAAGCGCGGGTGACCGAACTTAACCTCGGCATTTTGAAAGAGACAACCTTCGGTATCAAAGTGGATCGGGGGAACAAAGGGTATATCTGTAGTCTGGTCTACCGGGATCAGGCACCGCCCGAACTACTTCTGGAAGAGGGGAGCGCATCGGAGGCCAGTGCCTGTATCGAAGCGGTTGCCGCAACCCACCGGATTTTTCGGCAGTCAATGATGGGGGGCGTTGAAAAACCGGAATTTTTGACCGATGAACTGTTTGTTAAAAAAGGGGGAGAACGGTGTCCCCGAACCAAATGTGGCTCCCGCGATATTATAGCCGGATGGGTGGAAAAGGAGAGTGACGGGCTTGTTCAGACACATCGCTGCGGCAAGTGTGGACTGGAGTATACTATCCGCTATAAGATGGAGGGGTATGACATCTCGCTCCACGCAGAAAGCAGTGACAAATAGTGAAAAATGATTCTATGGTAATGGGTGGATTCAATGGGTATTGAAGTCTACGTGGCACATATCCCGGCATCGGTGACGGAAGAGGAGATACGGAAGCTGTTTTCCGTCGCCGGTACGGTGACCTCCGTTCATCTGGTCAAAGATGCCGAAACAGGTGTATATCGGGGTTGCGGCTATGTAAGGATGTCGACGGAGGAAGAGGCCGATGAAGCCATTGGTCTTTTACATGGTGCCCTGCTTGGTGGTGGGCAGATTCTGGTAAAAAATGCCCCGCCAAAGCAGAGGCAGTCGACCGGCAAACAGCACACGGTAAGGAGACGTCCCTAATGCGCCATAACATTACCGGCAAACAACATAACTCAAAACAGTGCTTTATCTGTGGCTTGAAAAACAGTTCCGGCCTGAAGGCCTCGTTTTTTGAGACCGAAGGAAATGAACTGATCGCGAAGTTCACCCCCCATGAAGACCATCAAAGTTATCCGGGCCGCCTGCACGGAGGCATTGCCTCTGCGATCCTCGATGAGACAATCGGCCGGGCGATTTCCATTGGTGCGGCTGAACAGATTTGGGGAATTACGGTGGAGCTGTCCGTTCAATTTAAAAAGCCGATTCCCCTCAACCGGGAGATAAAAGTTATCGGCAGAATAACCAGCCAGAACAGCCGGTTTTTCGAGGGGAGTGGCGAGATACTCCTTGATACCGGGGAGATTGCAGTCATTGCAACGGGGCGTTACATGAAAGCTCCCCTCTCAAAAATAGCAGACTTTGATGCCGTAGAAAATGAATGGCGCATCGTGGAAGATGACAATGACCCGTCGTTTATCGAACTTCCCGGGTAAGACAGACACACTACGATTGAGTGGAGATTTGACATGCAGATGAAACAGGTGAATATTTCATATGCACCCATCGAAGACCGGCTGCTGTTGCGTATCAGCACCACCGATGAGGCGGAGCTGAGGCTGTGGATTACGCGGGCAGTGGCAATAAAAATGATGCCCGACCTGCTAAATGCCGAAAAACAACTGCTTGTGCCGGCCGTACAGCATATTGCCAACCCGGCCGTTCGCGGCACCGTTGAGCAGTTTTACGCCGAAGAAGCACGCAATCAAAATGACTTTAGTAGCCAGTTTACCGGCAAGGCCTCTTCGTTTCCACTGGGTGAGCAACCGGTTCTGGTCAGCAGACTCGATATCACGGTACATACAGAGGATGCTTCACTCGCCTTCACACTGGTGAACAACAGGCTCATGACCATCAGTTTTAATATTCAGATACTCACGGGAGTCAATAGGCTGCTCCGTAATGTGGTCGACGGAGCCAATTGGCACGTCGGTATCGAGACGATAAAACATCCCCTTATTCAGATGCCGGAGTCGGAAACCTGGCACTGATTGCGAGTGGTGCCCTCCCCGACGCGATAATGTCAGCAGCCTCTTGGGGTGTCAGTGTGTTGATGTGTGCTTGGTCATACCCCAAGCGTCGAAGTTCATACTCATCCTTCATGGTAATCATGAACTTGACACTGACACTACCGGATGTGACGACAGGTTCGGCAGGCTCAATGGGAGGTGGCGACTGCACCTCAAGCCCCTTGAATTCATAGGCTCTAATGGCGGATCGCAGCGTCGAGTTCAGCTTATCTTCGTAGGAACTGCGACCATAACCGGCACCATCAAGAATATCGGTAGTTGCCAGGGCCGGTGCCAGTGATGATTTATTTTCAGCCGACTTAATTATCATAGTGCGTGCCATAATAGCACCATTTTTCAGTATGTCAATTTGGCACATATACAGAAAGAGCACATCAGCACCAGCAGTTGACGCAACCCTACTTTTAGGGTACTGTCAACTCACCGGGAGCGGATCATATTCCGCAACAACGCCCCCCATTCCATTAACACAGCTTAAAAACGGATAAATAATGAGATTTTTTAAATATGCTGCGCTGCTCTGTCTGTGTGCCGGGATTCTCTGTTCCTGTGCCGGGGTAACCACACTCACCGCCGAACGCCCCGCAGACGAAGCATTCCGTACCACATTAAAGCGTGAGCGCTCCACACTTAATATCCCGATCGAAATAACGACCGATGAACTCACCCGGATCCTCAACAAGTCAATTCGTACGGAGCTTTACAAAGGCTCCACCTCCACAAAGGGAGTTACGGCAACGGTACTCCGCAATGGTGCCATTGCCATTACGGCCTCCGACAACAATCTGTATGTGACGTTACCCGTCACCCTGTCAATGGGTTACAGTTTTTTCCATTCTCCGACGCTGCCGCTGCAGCTGAAATTCAGGATCAAGGCCGACATCGCCGCCGACTGGCGACTCCATACGGAGATATACTATCTGGGTCTGGGAGATCTGCTTGCCGAAGAGATCGGACTCGGCCCCCTGTCTTTTAAACCCCGGGCCATTGTCGAGGGGGTCACCCAACCGGTACAGAAACTGGTTTCCGACCTCATCTCGTCGAAAATCAATGAGCTGTTCCCGATCAAAGCCGAAGTACAGACCGCCTGGAACAGAGCTCACAAAACCATCCTGCTCGACAAACAATACAACGCCTGGCTGCGACTCGCCCCCCAGGAAGTACTGCTGTTTCCTCTGACAACCGTCAACAATCAGATTAAGGCGAGCATCGGCATCGTCACCTATGCCGAGCTGGTCGTCGGCCCCGAGCCAGCTTCCACTCCGGCAATTCCCCTTCCGGGGCTCAAAAAGGCCACAACCTTTGACAAGAACTTTCAGATTGCCATTAACGCCGACCTCTACTACGCCGACATGAAGGCAATAGCCGCACCCCTCATCCTGAACAAACGCTTTGAATCCGATGGCAAGCAGATCACCATCACCGATTTTGACCTCTATGGTAATGGCAACAAACTGGTTGTAAAGCTCCAGACCACCGGCTCCGTGGAGGGCATTTTCTATCTGACCGCAACGCCGGTTTTCAATCCTCAGACCAACGGTATTGCCATGGAAAATGTCGATTTCGACATGCAGACCCAGAACATCCTGCACCGGTCGGCAGAGTGGTTTTTACACGGCACCATCAGAGAGCTTGTCCAGGCAAAGCTGAACATGAACCTTGGCCAACAGCTTGAGCAGTCCCGCCAGATGGCGGGAAAAACACTGGAACGGATTCAGCTCGCCGACCACCTGATCATGAGGGGGGACATACGGGATCTTACGTTCAGTGACATGATCGTACAAAAGGAAAAAATCTCCGTTCAAGTAAAAACAGTCGGCACAGCCTCGCTGCTGTTCCAGTAAAAATGCAGTTACTTCGCTGCATTCACCCTTTTCCGGATGGTCTAGAACCACTGCCCGGCACATTTCATTCACCACGAATGGAGCGGCAACCATGTTTATGAAACCGCCACAGAGCAAACCCAGCCCCCCCTCCGACGAAATTGTCCTTCCGTCAATGGAACGGGGCATTGTAAGCCGCAATAAGGCCATACTTCTGCTCGCCCTTCTGGGGGGATGGTTCCTCATTTCCTACCTTGCGGTGACCTATTTTACCAATAAGCAGTTTGAAACCGATCTCAAGCGCTACTCCGCTGAGCTGAGTAAAACAGCCATGGCAGTTACCTATCATTTTGAGCGTTCCCTCTCATTCCTCCATGTGATTCCGGCAACCGTCGCCGACAATCAGGTGGTGATTGCCACCCTTCATTCCCTTGATGACCATTCGCTCTCTTCATTCACAACCTATGAAGGAAAACGGGACTATCTCAACGGACGGCCAGATATTGCAAAACTAAACCGACACCTCAACGCACAGATGCAGGACATGGACGTTGACGTCATCTGGGTGCTGGCTGCCAACGGTGACTGTATCGCCAGTAGTAACTACAGCAATCCGGAATCGTTTGTGGGGATCAATTACGCTGACAGAGCCTATTTTAAAAGTGCCGTAGCCGGACAACGGGGACGGCAGTATGCGGTTGGCCGCCAGACGAACATTCCCGGACTTTACTTCTCCGCTCCCATACTCGGCGCTAAGGGACAGGTCATCGGTGTAGTCACGGTTAAAATAGACATGACCAAACTAACCCAATGGTTTAACCGCTTTGACTGTTTTGTCACCGACGCTGCCGGCGTCGTCATCCTCTCCAGCGACAAAGGGCTTGAGCACTTCGCACTCGCCGATAGTGATATCTATAAAATGTCGCCGGAATCGCAGGATAAACAGTACAAACGCCGGACTTTTCCCCAACTTGTCATCGGCACATTTGGAGAACAGTTTGCCCCCTACCCGAAGATTACCCTTCCCGGTGCCACCACACCAAGCATGGTGGCACGCAGTCCCCAGGGCAAAGATGGCTATACCATCTTCACCTACGTAACAATAACGGAGATAGAGCAGCTTCGCATCGTCAAGTGGCAAGTCACCATACTGGTATTCATCACCGGTGCTGCCATCATTTTGCTCGTGTCCGGCATTAGACGTTATCTCAGTGACATGCAGGCTTCCATTGCCATTGCCGAAGCGGCCAGTCGTTCCAAAAGCGTCTTTCTCGCCAACATGAGCCATGAAATACGTACTCCGATGAACGGTATTATCGGCATGACCGAGCTCTGCCTGACCACACCGGTCACCTCCGAACAGCAGAACTACCTGAAAGCGGTTAAATCCTCCGCCGACAATCTACTGGCTATTATCAACGACATTCTGGACTTTTCAAAAATTGAGGTTGGGAAAGTGGGGATAGACTCCGTACCGTTTCTACTCCGTTCAACCATTGGACAGAGCCTGCAAAGTATCGCCATTCGCGGGGCAGAAAAGGGGGTTGAAGTTATCTTTCATCCCACATCGGAAACGCCCGATGCCCTCATTGGTGACCCGGGACGTCTGAGACAGATTTTGATCAATCTGGTCGGCAATGCCATTAAATTTACCCCCAGGGGGCAGGTGGTTGTCGGCGTCCACGTCGTTGAGGAAGATGAACAGGGGGTTCTGCTCTGCTTCGCCATCCAGGATGAAGGCATCGGCATTGCTCCGGACAAACTGGAACTGATCTTTGCTCCCTTTGAACAAGCCGATCTCTCAACCACCAAGTCCTTCGGTGGCACCGGCCTTGGTCTGGCCATCTCCAAAAACCTGGTGGAATTGCTCGGCGGCACCATATCGGTCGCAAGCACAATCGGTAGCGGCAGTACATTCTCCTTTACCGCACGGTTCGCACTGGATCCAACCCCCCAATCGGTTCTCTCCATCCAGTCTCTCAAAGGACGCAGTGCCTTAATCGTCGATGACATTGCCATTAATCGTGCCGTTCTGGCCGATTTTCTCAGCAAGTGGGGCATGGTGGTCACCTGTGCGGAAAACGCCAAATCGGCACTCGCCCTTCTCGAAGAAGCGGGACGGGAAGAGACCTTGTTCGACTTTTTACTTGTCGATGTGATGATGCCAGAATATGACGGTTGGCAACTGATCGAAGATATCCGCAGACAACCGCTCTTTGACACCGTCTTCTGCATCCTTCTTCCCAGTGCCGGAATGCGTGGTGATTCCCAGCGTTGCCGCACGTTACGGGTGGACGGCTACCTGACCAAGCCGATAATTCACACGGAACTTCACGACCTGCTCTGCATGCTCGTCTCTTCCGGCGGTTCCCCGATGCAACAGGAAAGCAATCCGATCACCCGTCACACCGTTCTCGAAAACCGACAGAAGCTTTCCATTCTGGTTGCTGAAGATGTTCAGATCAATCAGGTACTGATCAAAACCATACTTACCCGTTTCGGTCACACCGTAACCCTTGCTGACAATGGTGAAGAAGCCCTGCAGGCCTGGCAAACGGAAACCGGCGGTTTTGATTTGATCTTCATGGATATACAGATGCCGGTAATGGATGGCTTTCAGGCCACCAGAAGGATTCGTGCCCTGGAAATTGCACTTGGCACTCACGTACCGATTATCGCCATGACTGCCTATGCCATGAAGGAAGATAAAGATAAATGTCAGGAGGCGGGCATGGACAATTACATCAGTAAGCCGTTCCAGCTTGACGATATTGCTGAGGTTCTCACCCACGTTTCCAAGGCACCGGGGAGACAGCTCCAACACTCCGCAACACCGGTTACCCAACGGGATCACACGGGCGCCCCCCCCAACCCCTCTCCACCGGAAGCGCCCCCCCTGGCCACCCCTGAGGAGCCTGCTACCACGTCTATCAGTTCAGAACCAACGCCGGGCGTCTTTGACAAAGAGGAACTGCTGACTCGTCTTGGTGGCCACGAAGATATGCTGGGCATTTTTATCAACATGTTCATCCGCAATGTTACCGGCTACATGGAAGAGCTGCGGCTGGCCATTGAAACCGAAAACGTCGAACAGATACGTATTATGGCCCATACCATTAAGGGGGCTGCGGCCAACATTTCAGCCCACGGCATGAACGAAACCGCCAAAGTACTTGAGTTGATCGTCGGCACGGGAGAACAGCTGAAATGGCGCGACTGTCTGCACCGACTGGATCACGATTTCTCGGGATTCAAGAGTGCAGTTACCGACTATGTTTCCGAAGAGGCGAACTAACCACCATGGCAGTTCTGTCGAAAAGCAGGAGTTTACACCATGAGTAACGTACTTGTTACCGGGGCAGCCGGTTTTATCGGCTTCCATCTCACCCGGCGGCTTCTTCGGGATGGGCACCAGGTCGTTGGACTTGACAACCTGAACGACTACTATGACGTGTCACTCAAAGAGGCACGCCTCTCTCTTCTCAACGAATTGAACGGCTTTGAGTTTATCCGGGGGGGGCTTGAAAGCCGGGTAGTCATCGAAGAGCTGTTCCAAAACAGACCGTTTGACTGCGTCATTAACCTTGCCGCCCAAGCGGGGGTCAGGTACTCACTTCAAAACCCCCATGCCTATATAGACAGTAACATCAGCGGGTTTCTGAATATTCTCGAAGGATGCCGCCACAGCCACATTAAGCATCTGATCTACGCATCATCCAGCTCTGTCTACGGTGCCAACGCCACCATACCTTTTTCCGAGCACCATTCGGTCGACCACCCGGTGTCCCTCTACGCCGCCACCAAAAAATCAAACGAGTTGATGGCTCACACCTATGCCCATCTTTTTGGCATTCCAGTCACCGGCTTACGTTTTTTCACCGTGTACGGACCGTGGGGACGCCCCGATATGGCATATTTTTCTTTCACCAAAGCCATTCTCGAAGGGCGCAGTATCGATATTTTCAATAACGGAGCAATGCGCCGCGATTTTACCTACATAGATGACATTATCGAAGGTATCGTCAGGGTCATGGGATCTGCTCCCCTCTCCAACCCTGCATGGGATAGTCAACAGGCCGATCCGGCATCTAGTTCGGCTCCCTACCGCCTCTACAATATCGGTAACAATCGCCCCATCGAGCTCGCTCTTTTTATCGAACTGCTTGAGGAATCCCTCGGTCGCACGGCCATCAAGAACTTTCTCCCCATGCAACCGGGTGAAGTCCTCGAAACCTATGCCGATGTGACCGATCTGGCCGATGCCGTCGGCTTCAGCCCGGCCACCCCCATCGAAGAGGGGTTGGCACGGTTCACCAGGTGGTATCAGGAGTATTACCGGTAACCGGGTACACACTACTGTATATGGGGTAAAAAACAGAAGACTTTACCCCATATGGGGTAAATAAAATCAACAAACAGAAACAAGCTGCATACCGAGAACGCTCAAACCCGCATTAACAGCACGATTACCCACACTTTTATTTTTTATTTTATTTTTGGCATCGGTCGTGCATATACATAAATCAAACACATTCTATTCGGAGGTAGTACCCATGAAAAAAGTTCTGTCCACAATCGTTGCCGCTCTCGTAGCTGTTTCCTTCTCTGCTGTTGTTTTCGCTGCTGATGCTGCTAAACCTGCTGCTCCTGCTGCTGCACCTGCTGAAGCTGCTGCTCCTGCTGCTGAGAAAAAAGAAGCTAAGCCTGCTAAAAAAGCAAAAAAAGCAAAAAAAGCAAAAAAAGCTGAGAAAAAAGAAGAAGCAGCTCCTGCTGCTGCAGCTCCTGCTGCAAAGTAATTC
>CAIRBT010000136.1 GCA_903876875.1 uncultured Geobacteraceae bacterium | reverse complement strand
TCCAATAATATCAGATAGTTACGAGTTGCGGCCGACCAATTTTTTCACCTAATGTCAAGTAAAAAATGCAGCATCAAGACAATTTTTTTAAGTTTTTATTCTCAAAGAACCATGCAAAAAGCTAACCGGACAATGCTGAGTTAATCGGTACTTTTTTTGAATTAATCCTTAATGATTTTGTAGCTGCCGTTCTTCTCGAATTCGATTTTTGCGTTGACAAATTTCACATTCGTGTACCCCAGTTCACGCAGGGCATGGTAGGCCATTTCAGCACGTATACCGGTAGAACATTGGGTAATGATCAATTTGTCTTTGGGAATCTCGGCAAGGCGGTTCTTAATCTCCTCGGCAGGAATAACCCTGGCGGTTTTCAGCATGCCGTTTTTCACTTCGTCGGCATTGCGAACATCAATAATAATGACATTATCCGGCAGTTTGGCAGCATAGGCTTCAAATTCTGCCAGTTTGATCTCGCCGGGACGTGCTGCAGGAGTGTAACTGACCGTGTGGGACAGTGTGCCCGTTTCTACGGCAAATGAGGCCCCTTTCCAGGCAGCAAAGCCACCGGTCACGACCTTGACATTTTCATATCCCCCCTTGATAAGATCCCGTGCAACCGTTTCGGCTTCTTTACCCACCCCCGCGTCATAGACAAAGATCGGTGCATTCTTCTGCTTCAACGCAAGCTTTTTAGCCATTTTGGCAGCTTGGTCAACCGGGAAAGCGACCGCACCTTTGATAAAACCTTTGGCAGCGGTTTTTTCCGGACGGGCATCAAGCAGTACTATGGGGATATTCTTGTCAAGCCAGGCTTCCTTGAAAGAGGCAACGGACAGGACAGCAAAGTTTTTCTTGCTCCAGGCCGGCATGCCGTCGATATAGACCTTCACATTGCTGTAGCCGAGCTTTTTAGCCTTGTCAGCCGAACCGGGACTCATGTTGCAGGTTGGCCCCGAACAGTAGAAAATAATCGGTGCGGTTTTATCCGCAGGTAACTTATCCACCTGACTATCAAAGGTGGGATACGGCAGGCTGACGGCAGTGGCAATGGCTCCTTCTTTGAAACGTGGTAACGGGCGTGAATCAAAGAGAACGGAGCGCCCTTTCGCACCAGCGGCGACCAGCTTCTCCACTTCTCCCGTGGTTATCACCATATCAGGGGTTACTTTAACCGGCGGTTTTTCAAAAACCTTCACCGCCGTTTTCACACCGTTTTCTTCAACAAAAACGACCTTCATTTCATGACCTTTTTTGGTACTGCGCAGCAGCTCCCCGTCACCGGCTTTTCCTGCGCCATTGACAACCTTGAGGTCATCTTCATCAAACTTTACCAACTCAACGGAATCATCGATCTTAAGCTGAATAGTTTTCGACTTGAACGCCACGCTGTCAAAGGTTCCCCGTAAGGTACCAGCTTCCGCTTTATGGCAATTGGTGCAGATTTTGGCAATTGTCGGCCGGGCCAACATTGCCGGTTCCGCTGCAAAAGTCGAAGAAACGACCAGTGACAGGCCAACCGTCGTCAATACCGAACAGATAATCATCTTCATAATCCGAGATCTCCTTTTAAAATACTTTAACAACCGGCCGTCTTCTTGAACATCTTGCTGGCATTGGCACCGTTGATAGTTTCATATTTGCAACGAATTTCATCACCTTCAACGATGCGCTTGTCAACAAACTTATCAAGTGTCAGGTCGTCGCTAATGACAATCGTCACATCTTTCTCACTTTTGGAATCTTTTAAGACCACGGTGGCCGACTTTTTATCAGCAGAAAGCGATATTTTAGTTATGGTTCCGACCATTTTGGTTTCATCTGCATAGGAATTACTTGAAAATGTCAGGAGGGACATAACCACCAAAACCACCATCAGCACGACAGATACTAACTTGTTCATGGAACGCTCCTTTGATTAAAAGCTGAATATCACAAAGAAATCCCCTTTGACACACACGCACAGTGGTTGCCAAAGGGGAGCCCGTGACTAGAATTTCACTTCGAATGTGGCGTAAACGTCATGGGCGGTTTTTACTGGTGCCATCATCATCATGTTATTTGACGGATTAATGTCAGAGATTTTCACCGGTGCGCCTACCCAGTTATTGCTGCCGGTATACTCAAAGTCATAATACTGGTAGCCAATTCTGATAAAAGTTTTACTCAGGTAGGAAGAGATCGGTTTCAGATCAAGCTCTTGAATGATGTATGGCTCGTACACATTACCACGGGTACCGACTTTGCTGGTCCACATATCATCGGAGGCTGGTGTGAAGGTGATCCAGTCTTCCGAGCCATGGTTGAATTCAAAGCCCAACTTGGTTTTAGACGGCAGGTCGTAGCGCACACCGGCAAACAGAGCCCAGCCGGTTTTGCTGGATGGAGCTTCCGGCGAGAAGAAACCACCGGTCATCAATCCCTGGAAACCGGCCTGACCGGAAACGTTGTCGTTGGGATGGGTAACGCTCAAGCCAAAATCGGCAAACAAATTCAGATTACCCGGACCAACATTTTTCAGCGTACTCATGGCACCGGCACCAAACCAGTCAATGTCGCCCAAATTGGTTGAGGGAGCCGTATTACCGAAAGCAGTATTGCTCATGACCGGAAAGTCAAAAATATTAAAGCCACGATTCCACTGCAACCAGACCCGGAGCGGATCTGTATCGACCGGGATCACCGCCACACCGAGCATATCCGTATCTTTCAGACTGTTGGAAGAAGCTCTGAATCCACTGTCATACCCCCTGCCGTAGCAGATTTTTGCATAGGCACCGGGCAAGGCATCAATATCCGGTGCATAGCCAACTGTCATGCCGTCAAAGGCGTAATCAACCAGCAGCGCCGGTGTCCCCCCATTTCCTGGACGTTCGGCATTGAGTTTCAGATTGGTCGGTGCTCCGTTCGTCGAAGGACGACGGCCAACGGAAAACCAGACCGGCTGATCGGCAATATTACTCCAGGTGGCATAGGCGCGATCCACGTTCAATGCACTGTCGGATGGTGTATGTCCAAGTGTGCCATCAAATACACCAACCCGGTCGGCAAAAAAATTGCCGGTGGTGGCATCATCATTTTGAGAACCAAAGGATTTGTACATATCGAGCTTGATATTTACCGTTACGTTTTTGTTTGCTTTGGCGTGGAGATCAAGTCCCAGTTTATTGGTGTAAACTGTTTCATTACTCGGTTTATACGCGTCAACAGCACCATAAGGGGCAAGTGTTCCCAATGCCCGCACGAGTAGATTTGTCGTCGGATTGAGAAATGACATCGCCCCCGCGTAGGTCGTGGTTTTTTTCATGGTATTGCCAAAATTCATGAATGATGCCAGTGCAGGTCCGGCTGGCATACCAAGGGAACCATTGGCAGAACCGAGTGAAAATGCCTCCGACTGGAGCTTATTTCCTACATTGGTAAACATCAGGTTAGGATCAGTGTATGCAGCCGTTTGTCCATGGAGTGAATCCACCCGGAACCGGTAATCACCACCAATGGTCAGCCATTTACCGAGTGACTTATCCTCGATTTTCTTAACCGAACCCTTCAGATCGTTAACTTCCTTGGTCAGTGCATCCACTTTCAACTGGAGATCCAGATTTTCTGCCTGTGCGGCCATCGGCAGCACCGCTGCCACAAATGCCAAGACCATGAGACTTCCGACTGACTTCTTCATTGATTCCTCCCTTTCACTGTGTTGTAGTTACCCGGTACCACGACGTTGTTGCCCTCTGTTCTTCCCGTTCTCTGTACCAGAACCAAACGAAAGAATTCCTCCGTTTTTTCTGTACACAGTATATTGAATACTGTATACAGTTACATTAAACATGCTTTCAATATATATTGAAAATGAAATATTTTCATACCAATATGAATTTTCTGCACAGGGACAAATCTGAGGGGGAACGACAAATGAAGTCAGAGTATTTTCAGACACTTGTTGAAACGATCGCTTTGGGAAGCTTTTCAAAAGCGGCGGAAAAATTATTTGTTACTCAGTCTGCAATTTCTCGCCGCATTCAACTGTTGGAAGATCACTACGGCTACCCACTTATTGACAGAAGCGGATCGAACCTTGTGCCAACTGAAGCGGGAAAGATTGTCATTGAAAAGGCATTGAAGATTTTTCAACTGGAAAAAGAACTCGTTCAAAAATTGCACGATCACGAGATGAGAACCAGGATAGCTTTCTGCTGTACTCCCGCCTTCGGCATTGCATATATACCTGACTTAATGAAGCGTTTCATGTTTCTTTATTCCAGCACGTCAGAAATCAAGTTTTCATTTGAAATGCCGGATGATGTTATTGCGGGGCTTCAGAGAGGGACGTATCAGGCAGGAGTCATTGAACATTCGGAACCATATGAACTGGGGGAATTTGAAACCTTTAGTTTGCCGGATGACGAGCTGATTTTCGTAACGTCACCGCTGCTCGGCATTGACTCCCCCACGGTAACCATAGACCAACTCATCCCCTACGACCTCTACATTAGAAAAGAGGGGTGCTGCTCCAGTAAACTACTGATTCATAACCTTAAAAATAGCGGGAGAGTTTGCACCGAATTCGCACATACCATCATCTGTGACGATCTGCACTATATCATCAACACAGTTTGTGAGGGGGGTGGCATCTCCTTCCTCTCCCGTTCCCTGGTTGAGCAATATATCAGACAGGGAACCCTGCGAGAGCACCGTATTACCAGGTTCAATCACACCCACCATCGCACACTTGTTCTGGCAAACCGACCGGTAGAAAATAACCCGCTGACACTCTTTGTTGATGAGATATTCAAGCTGTTCAACATGAAATCATTGTAACCGACCATGCAAATTTATTCCATAAGATGACCAATCATAAGCAGCAGTATCCATACGACAAACACCATTTGCTGAGTATGAATGAGTCGCATCTGCTTTTTGGTATCATTGGAGAATTTTTTAGAGCGCATCAGCAACCCGGCCAAGGTGAGCCAGACGGTCACAAGGAGACTCCCGTAGAGGAACAGATTGCGGTCATCGGTATAATGGGCATGAATTGTCATGAGAATAAAGGCAACAACATTCATCCACATGTGAAGATCGAGATATTTTTTAAAGAAAAGTGCTATGTTTCTCGGCCACGGACGAAATTGATTGGCAATTAGTCGAGCCGGATAGTAGACATTGGCCACGACGAACAGTAGCAGCGAAATAAACCCGGTAATTTCCCCAATCCACTCGTTTTCCACTCACAACGGCCTTTTATATTCTTTCATATCGGAAAATTGCAACGGAGATGCCACTGATACCAGCACTCATGGTAGATAGGGCTCGACGAGAACATTAATGGTGGTATAGCTTCCGAGTAGTGCCTGAATACTCTCCGTAACATGCTGACCAATCAGATACCCCTGTTGATGGTTCAGATCCGCATCAACCTTTATGGTCATATCAACCCATACCCCCTGACCGAGATTTCTGGCGACGACCCGCGTAACCTTGCGTACGCCCGGTACCAATCGGGCCACCATTTCGATCCGTTCCACACTTTCAGCCGGAACTGCGCTATCGAAAAGACCACCAAGGGAATCTCCCAACATTTCGATCCCCATCCTGACAAGAAGGATTGCTTCAATGAGTGCCACCAAGGGATCGAGAAAGGTAAAATCGAGATAGTGGGCACCAAGAACCGCGACGCCTACCATAATCGACAGTACAATATTGGAACGGTTATGGCGGGCGTTGGCAAGGAGTGCCGGACTCTGCATTCGCTCACCGGCACACCCCAGATAACGTGATAACGGGTAGTTTGCCACGACCGAAATGAGTGCACCCCAAAAAGCAACAACTCGGGGAATCGAGGCGGTACCGTTATAACAAGACCAAAGCCCTTTAGCAGAGTAGACAAGGAGAAACAGGGTCGAAACAAGTAACCCCACACTGATCAGAAACAGGGCAACATACTCAATTTTACCATGCCCATAGGGATGCTGTTCATCAGCAGGTTTTCCGGATACCCTGACGCCAATAACCACAACAAGCGATGCAATACAGTCCTTGAATGAAAAAAGTCCGTCGCCAATAAGTGCCTTACTACCGCTCAAGAGCCCGAGAGCACCCTTAAAAAGAGCCAGGGCCAGGTTTGCGTAAACCCCGGCCCAGCTTGCCGTTATCTCACAGGCAGCGCAATCATGAGCGGTATCACCGCTTGTGTGGAGCATCGCAGATATCATCAATTTTTCTGGATACCAGTCTCTCAACCTTGCCAACAAACTCAGGGTTAGTTCGATTCAGAAGTTCATAGATTACAGCACCGATAAAAACCCCTGAGAACACACCGACAAATAATTTGCTCATGAATACTCACCATTCCTTGTGTCGATCAAATCCTACAGACATTTCTGCCCCGGATTCACCACGAATTATTGCCCGATCCCGCTTATTTTTAATTCGTCGAACAATGGAGATGATCACACTCCCCGACAGTGCCAGCACCAATCCGGTAAGTACGCTGACCACCATAATCGTGCTCAACCCAATAGGCACCGGGTTCCCCAGAATAAACTTGACCGGCACGGGCGAACTGTTCTGGTCAAGAAAGATAATGACCATTAACAGCACGATCGACAAAATAATTAAAACAAGCTTTACCATGGGAGCAGGATGAATCTAAGAATCAAACTGCGGTAACTGCGCTCGCGGTATTATCTTTTTTGGAAATTACGTACACTTTGTATCCAAGAAATCCAACCGCAGCGACCATTGCGAGCGGAAAAAGACCGACTCCCAATACTGAACCACAGCACCCGGCCATAGAGTGCATTCCCATGCCACAACCGGCACCATACCCCATTCCTGCTCCCGCTCCATTTCCAAATGCAACCGTCTTAACCCCTGCAACCATATTCGGACAATACGCAACCATGACAATCTCCTTTTTGTGTGACCAAGTTTAAATGTGTAATTCATAGAACTTTTGACAATGCAAAATCAGAGCATTCCCAAACTGTGCGACCTATGTTGAAGCATATATTCAAATAATACAATAGTGGTTAATTAATGAATTAATAATGATGGTTTATCATCATTTTAAGGAGAGCAGAAACGTTGACAGATTTTATTTTCTTCGATTCATACCCAGTGTTGTCCGGTTAGAAAATTGCACAGGGGATAAGGCAGCGCCTTGTCCCCTCATCCGGCCTACGACCACCTTCTCCCCGAGGGAGAAGTGTAGGTGCCTGTTTTACTGAGTGAATCGTCGCGAAGATTCGGCTGGGCAAAAGCAGATTTCGACGATTCTGAAGGTTAATAGTCGCTCTCTTGACCGAAATGCGGTGAATTATGATCCGTTCATACGGATTTGCAGCAGATTATTACTAGGAGTCTGTCGGACTTGGGAATCGTCGCTAAAATTCGGCTGGGCGAGAGCAGATTTCGACGATTTTGAAGGTCAATAGTCGTTCTATTGACCGAAAAAGCGGTGAAATACGATCCGTTCAGACGGATTTGCAGCAGATTTCTCCTAAG
>CAIRBT010000135.1 GCA_903876875.1 uncultured Geobacteraceae bacterium | reverse complement strand
GGTTTTGGAGCAACTGCTTGCCAGTGATGCCGATGTCAGCGTCACCGTCGTTGTTGCTCAAAACCCAAAGGGTGAATTTGCCGTTATTACCCAGAAGGCTGCGAAAAATTACGAGGGGACAAATCTTGACAAACCACTGAAATCCTTGGCGGTTCATTATCCCGTAAAAAAAGGAGACATGGTTTCCCTGGGGGGCGATTCCCTGCAGTTTTTAGCAGTCAAAATAGATGTTACTGCCAATGACGTTATTCAGAATGGTTATATTCTGATGGGTCTTAATGATACCAGAGTCTCCCACCTTCTGAATATTTCAACGGCGATGATGGTTGGCCTGGGTGTCCTGATGCTGTTACTCGGCACGATCAGTGCGATAATCATTGCCAAGTCTATTACCAACCCTTTGCGGGAGGCGGTCTTGATTGCCAATGCCCTGGCAGAGGGGGATTTACGGGTAGATGTTGTGATTAACTCACAGGATGAAACCGGTCAAATGCTGTCAGCCATGAAGAATATGGTAGAAAATCTCCGCACTCTCATCTCACGCACCGTCAGTATTTCTTCTACTATTGCTGTAGCTGTTGAACATCTTCATGCAACATCTACGGAGATTGCCCATGGCATGGAGTTGGCTACCAGTCAAGCGAACACCGTTGCTACCGCCAGTGAAGAAATGTCAGCCACCAGTAATGATATCTCCCGCAACTGCACCATAATGGTCGAGTCGTCACGGATGGCCGCACAGACAGCAACTGCAGGATCTCAAATTGTCAATCAAACTATCGCCGGAATGGATTTGATCTCTGCCCAGGTTGGACTTACCTCCAAAACAATCAAAGCACTTGGTGTTCGTTCAGAGCAGATCGGTGAGATTGTCAGAACCATTGAGGATATTGCCGACACCAGACCAATCTGCTGGCTCTTAATGCGGCCATTGAAGCAGCACGGGCTGGTGAGCAGGGACGCGGCTTTGCCGTTGTTGCCGATGAAGTGCGGGCACTGGCTGACCGGACAACCAAGGCGACCAAAGATATCAGTATTATGATTAAAGGTATTCAACAGGACACAAATGAAGCGATACGTGCCATGGGTGAAGGTGAGCATGAAGTCGAAAGAGATGTTACCAATTCCCATCAATCCGGTCGGGCGTTGGAAGATATACTTAGCCGCATCAATGAGGTAGAAACTCAGATTCATCAGATTACCACAGCAGCGGAAGAACAGACGGCAACCACTAACGAAGTGACAAATAATATTCAACAGATAACAAATGTGGTTATCAACACCTCCCGTGGAGCGGCCGAAACCGTTGCCAATACATCAAACTTGGCGATGCAAGTCAAGGAACTTGAACAACTGGTAAGCCGTTTCAGATTGTCTTAATTTTGTAGTCCAACAACTGTTGACACAGCAGTGTCACATCACACCAAAAGGAGATTTATCATGCGTTCACTTGTACTTGCTTTCTGCCTCATGCTCTGTTCTGTCGCCGTATCCATCGCCGCTGACCTTCCGACCAAAAACGATGCCAAAGCTTTGGTAAAGGAAGCGGTCAAATTTGCAAAAGAAAATGGTCGTGAAAAGTTCTTTAATGAAGTGAGAACACCCAATGGTAAGTTCCATTTCAAGGAAGGAACAAAGAAAGGGCTGTATATTTTCGTTTATGACGAAAAAGGTATTGTGCTCGCCCATGGTGTTCGTCTTGAGCTAACCGGTAAAAACCGCTGGAACGATAAGGATCCCGACGGCAAACCGTGGATTCAGGAGTGGACGACCCTGGTTCACAAAAGCGGCAGCGGCTGGATAAGCTACAAAGAATTTAACCCTGCGGATAAAAACAAGATTATGGATAAATCATCTTTTGTTGAATTGGTCGATGGGATGGTTATCGGCTGCGGAATTTACGGTAAATAGGTTTTAGGCATTATCTGGTGTTGAGAACAAAAAGTATTACATTACATGCCCTCAGGTGATTATCTGGGGGCATTTTTTATTACACGAGTACCGCAAGATAATAGGTGACAATTCCTGCTGAATTTCGAACCCGTTTTCATAGTGATGCGACATTGAAATTCGGTCAAAGTCGCAGAGGATAAAAGCTTACCTCTCCCACATTTCCTTCTTATCCTTACCAAGATACGCGCGTTTTACCTCGGCATTTTCAAGCAGTTCATCTGCCGGACCTTCAAGAATAACCTTGCCGGTTTCAAGGACATACCCACGGTCTGCCAGCTTGAGTGCCGCCTTGGCATTCTGCTCTACCAGCAAAATGGTGGTACCCTGCTCCCGGCGTAACCGCTCAAGTACCCGGAATATTTCCTGTACGACCAGCGGTGCCAGGCCCATGGAGGGCTCATCAAGAAGGAGCATTTTGGGGGTTGCCATTAAGGCTCGACCGATGGCGAGCATCTGCTGCTCACCGCCGGACATGGTACCCGCCAGCTGCTTGCGACGCTCTTCAAGACGGGGAAACAGAGTGAAGATCGTTTCCATATCCCGATGGATCGTCTTTTTACCTTCTCTGCTCCGATACCGGAGATAGGCACCAAGCTCAAGATTATCTTCAACTGACAGTGGTTTAAATACCTGTCTCCCCTCAGGAACCTGGGAGATGCCGAGTTGCACAATCCTGTCGGGGGCGAGGAAAGCAACCGTATCCTTACAAAACATGAGCTCCCCGGATGAGGCGGGTGTCACACCAGAGATCGTGTTCAAAATTGTGGTCTTACCCGCACCATTGGCACCGATCAAGGTAACAATCTCTCCGGGAGCCAGATGGAGCGAGACATTTTTCAGGGCATGAACTTTGCCGTTATAGGTATTGATGTTTTTCAGCCTGAGCATCAGTCGTCATCTCCCAGATAGGCAGCGATTACTTCAGGACTTTCCTGAATTTCCCGGGGTGTCCCCTCCGCCAGTTTTGTGCCGAGATTGAGCACCACAATACGGTCACAGATGTCCATGACGAGTTCCATATCATGTTCCACCAGAACCACCGTAATGTCCAGATCTCTGATCCGCGTAATGAGAGTGGCCAGACCAAGGGTTTCCTGACTATTGAGTCCGGCTGCCGGCTCATCCATCAAAATAATACGCGGCTCCACAGCCAGTGCCCGGGCGATCTCCAGCAAACGTCCCTTCCCGAAAGGGAGACTGCCGGCTGTCTGCTCTGCCAAATCAAGGATGCCGGTAAATTCGAGCCATTTGAGGGCACCGGCGCGGATTCGCCGCTCTTCAGCAATACTCCAGGGCATCTTGAGGGCACAGGCAAGCAGTCCGCTGGAACTTTTGGTATGCATGCCAACCATGACATTTTCTAACACCGTCATGGCACCAAAAAGTTCAATATTCTGGAAGGTGCGCACCATGGCCCGCCGAGCCAGTTTATCGGGAGTCAAGCCGGTTACATCCTTCCCTTCAAGAGAAACCGTGCCGGCGGTTTGCGTATAGATTCCGGTAATGATATTAAAAAGTGTGGTTTTACCGGCACCGTTGGGGCCGATAACCCCGGTAATATCCCCCTTACGAATCGAAAACGAAACGGCATTGAGGGCGGTTACTCCGCCAAATATCTGGGTAATACCGGAAACTTCAAGCATGGCCGGCCTCCCCTTTTTTTGTAGTTACCAATCGCCGGAACAGTGCGGGAATGCCGCGCACCAGACCGCCCGGCATGTACATTACCATCGCCATTAAGAGGCCACCATAAATGATAATATCGTAATCATTGGCACCACGGAGAAATTCGGGGAGCAAGGTCAACAACGCAGCACCGAGAAACGAGCCGTAAATGCTCCCCAGACCGCCAATGACCACCATGGTCAACAGCTCTATGGAAAAGTTGAAACCAAAGGAAGCAGGAGAGATAAAGGTCATGGTGTGGGCGTACAGACTCCCCGCAAGTGACGAAATGATGGCTGACAGGGCAAAAATCTGTACTTTAAGGATACGGGAGTTAACTCCCAACACCTGGGCAGCCACCTCGGAGTCATGGACGGCACGGAGCGCACGGCCAACTCGTGAGCCGGCCAGATTGAGGGAAAAAAGCATCACCATGAGGGTTGCTGTCCAGATCAGATAATAATTCTTAACGTCAGAATCAAAGGTGATACCGGCAATTTTCAAATTTGGTATACCGGATAAGCCGGAGGGGCCACCGGTTAACTCAACGGTCTCATTGAACACAATGTAGATAATTATACCGAGACCGAGTGTCGCCATTGCCAGGTAATGACCTTTGAGTTTCAGAATGGGGAAACCGATAAAGAAAGCCATCAAACCAACAACGGTTGCCGCCAGTGGCATGGCAAGCCAGGGATCCACACCGTAGCTTGTGGACAGTATACCTGAAAGATAGGCACCAAGGCCAAAGAAACCGGCATGACCGAGTGAAATCTGACCGGCGTAACCGAGTAAAAGATTAAGAGCGATGGATAACATTGTGTTAATGCCGACAAACACCAGCACATTCATCAGGTAGCCACCACTGAAGAGTTGTGGCGCAAGAAGAATCAAGAAGGCAAAGCCAATAAAAAGGAAAAGATCACGTTTCATGTCAGACCCGCTCCGAATCGGCTTTGCCAAAGAGCCCCTGTGGTCTGATAAAGAGAATGAGGAGCAGAATAATGAAAGCAATGGCATCTTTGTAACCGGAAGAAATCAGTCCGGCACCCAAAGATTCAAGCACGCCCAGAATCAGACCACCAATAACCGTAGAAATACCACTGCTCATACCGCCGATAATTGCGGCACAAAACCCCTTGAGTCCCAGCATAACGCCCACATCATAGGCGGTCATGGTAAGGGGAGCGACAATAATACCGGCGACTGCTCCCATGGCCGAGCTGATAATAAAAGAAAAAAGCACCATGCGTCGCACATCAATACCAACAAGACCGGCCGCACGCCTATTGTAGGCACAAGCTCGCATGGCCTTACCGCTGATGGTGTGGTAAAAATATATTTTATTAATGATGATAATGACCACAGTTATTGCCAGAATCCAGAGATGCTGGGGAAGAATGGTGGCACCGCCGACCGCTATGGGAGTATCACCGGAAAACGGCGGGATGGCGTGGGTATCCTTACCCCAGACCAGCATGGCCAGTCCCCGTATGAGAATACTGCCACCGATGGTGATAATAACCAGATTTATCGGCGTTGGCTGTTTTAAGGGCCTGATTGCCAGACGCTCAAAGAGGATTCCCACCAGAGTGGAAAACGCCACGGAGCAGGGAATTGCCGCCCAGAGAGGCAATTTCAGGAGTTCAAGTGAGGAGAGCGTAAGAAGCCCCCCCAGCATGACGAACTCCCCCTGAGCAAAGTTTATAATACCGGTGGCATTATAAATAATTGAAAAACCGATGCCGATAAGCGCATAAATGGCACCGGTTGACAGACCGGACAGCGTATATTGGAGTAACTGATCGAACTGCATTGTACCTCATACGTGTGGGGGCGAACGGTGGTTCGTCCCCACAGAAAAGAATTGGATACTATCTCTGTTATTTTACGATCATCCAGTCCTTATTTTTGATCTCAACCAGTATAAAGGCATCTTTACCAAGCCCGGCATGATCCTGCGCTGAATAGGTGAAGCTACCACCGATACCGGCAAAAGCCCTGCTCTTTTCCAGTTGATCCCGGATGGCAGCGGCGGTTACGGCTCCGTTTTCAATGGCACTTTTAATCAGATTAACGGCATCCCAGGCATGTCCACCGAAATGGTCACCTTCGGTTTTATAATGTTTCTGGTAATCCTTAACGAAAGCCATTAACGATTTTTTTTGTTTATCTGATGCGGAGAGCATATCTGCAACCACAACTTTGCCCGAGGGGAGTTTAATGCCTTCAGCCGCCTCTCCGGCAAGTTCAATGAATTTCTTTGATGAGACCCCGTGACTCATGAAGAGAGGCGTTTTAATGCCAAGTTGACGGGCATTTTTGGCAATAACCGCCGGTCCCGGGTTGGTTCCCCAGCAGATGATTGCCTGACTATGGGTGCCACGGATTTTCGTTAACTGGGCGGTCATGTCCGTATCTTTCGGCCCATAGGTATCGTCTGATACGATAGTTATACCGTATTTTGCCGCTTGGGTTTTCAACTGTTCACGACCGGAAGCTCCAAAACCATCGGAAACGGTCAGAATGGAAACGGTCGTCAGTTTGTTTTTCTGGAGATATTCATAAATTTTACCCACCGCCAGTGAATCATTCTGGGCTGTTTTGAACACCCATTTTTTAACCGGATCGGTGATTTTACTGCCAGCAGAACAGGAAATCAGCGGAATCTGTTCCTTCTCAGCAACCGGAATCACCGCCATAGTTTCACCGGTCGTGCTTGGTCCGATAATGGCAACCACCTTGTCGTCTTTAATTAATTTCGTGGCAAGTTGCACCGCTTTTGTGGCATCGCCGGTGGTATCATAAGCCACAAGCTCAAGTTTATGACCTTTTATGCCACCTTTGCTATTAATTTCATCAATAACCATTTTGGCACTGTTCCGCTCCGGCTCACCAAGGAAGGCAGCGGGGCCGGTAACGGCAAACAACGCACCGATTTTAATTGGTGCAGCGGCAAAAACCGTCGAGGAAAAGAGTAACGTCGTAAAAGCACATACCAGACTAAAACATTTCATCTTCATTGATCGTCTCCCAAATGATTTATTTACTTTAACAGGGCCCAGTCACCTTTGACAACCTTCACCATTTCAAAAGCTGACAGGTCAAGACCATTGTGATCTTTCGACGACATGTTGAATACACCGGAAATGCTCACCAGCTTGCTCGTATGTTCGAGGCCAGTTCTAATCTGTTCTGGAGATGCACCGTTTTTCTTGATGGCACCGGTGGCCAGGAGGAAGGCGTCATAGGCATAGCCACCAAAGGTAGATGCTTCAACACCGTAGGCTTTTTTGTAGGACTGGTCGTACCCCTTGAGCAACTTGTATTGTACGTCACTTTTTTGCAGGGCTTCATAGACGGCAAGTTTACCGGCAGGCAGCATAACCCCTTCAGCAGCATCGGTACCGGCCAGTTCTATGTATTTTTTGGATGCAACGCCGTGACTCATGTACAGAGGGGTCTTTATGCCAAGTTGTTTGACATTTTTGGTAATAACCGCAGGTCCCGGATTGGTGCCCCAGCAGATGATTGCATCCGGCTTAATTCCACGAATCTTGGTCAACTGGGCGGTCATGTCGGTGTCTTTCGGACCATATACTTCATCGGCAACAACAGTAAAGCCCTTCTGCTTGGCAAGTACTTTGATCTGTTCACGACCCGACGCACCAAAACCGTCGGTAACGGTCAATAGTGCGAAGGTTTTCTGTTTTTTAGAGGTCATATAAGCAAAAATCTTTTCGGCGGCGATGTGGTCATTTGCGGGTGTTTTAAAGACCCAGGATTTAACCGGATCGGTTATTTTGATACCGGCAGCACAGGAAATCAGCGGTATCTTTTCTTTCTCAACAACCGGAATAACCGCCATACTTTCGCCGGTGGTACTTGGTCCAATAATGACAGTAACCTTATCATCTCTGATTAATTTTGTTGCCAGCTGTTGGGCCTTCGTCGGATCGCCCATGGTATCATAAATAACCGCTTCCAGTTTCTGTCCACCGATGCCCCCCTTTTCGTTGGCCTCCTTCACCAATAATTCCAAGGTTCTCTTTTCTGGTTCTCCCAGAAAAGAGGCAGGTCCGGTTACGGCAAACAGACCACCGATTTTGATGGTACCAGACGCACAAGAGAGCGATGCAGTCAGCAGTACTACAGAAAGACAACAGACGAGTACGGATAGTTTTTTCATGAATACCTCCGGGAAATTGTACGTCTATTACATATTATAGAGACGACTACCTTCAAGCATATTAAAATTTTCTTTGTTGAGGGCGGCAATCGCCTTGTCGGTTTCGTCAAAACGGAAGATGATCACCGCATTGCCGCCACAGCGCTCAACAAACGCATACATATATTCCACATTAATCAATTCACGATCAAGTGTCTGAAGAATGGCTGAAAGCCCACCGGGACGGTCAGGAACCTCAACGGCGACAACTTCCGTCATGCTGACAGTAAATCCCTGCTCTTTCAGCACGGCAGCAGCACTCTTACCGTCGTTAACGATCAGACGCAGGATGCCGAAATCAGAGGTATCGGCAAGGGAAAGTGCCCGGATATTGATGCCCGATTCACCGAGAATACGGGTGATTTCTGCCAAACGTCCCGACTTGTTTTCAATAAAAATGGATATCTGTTCAACTTTCATACATACCTCCCGCTTGTCTGCCGGTTGTCAAAAGTAATTCAAAAATTAACGTTTTCGGTTATCTATAACCCGTGTTGCCTTTCCTTCACTGCGCTGAATGGTCTTCGGTTCAACGAGTTTTGCCGTACAGGTAACCCCCAGCATGTCCTTAATTTCCTTTTCAATGCGCCGTGACAATGCCTGGAGCACCTTTATCTCATCGGAAAACAGATGTTCACTGACTTCAACCTGTACCGTCAGGGTGTCAAGGGTTCCCTGGCGGTCAACAATTAACAGGTAGTGGGGCTCAACCCCCTCAATACCGACCAGTACGGCCTCAATCTGAGAAGGAAAGACGTTGACCCCTCTGATAATCAGCATGTCGTCAGAACGACCACTCATGCGGGTAATGCGGGCATGGGTGCGACCGCAGATGCAGGGTTCATAGGTAATACTGGTGATATCCCGGGTACGATAGCGGATCAACGGGATGCCCTGTTTGGTAATAGTGGTAATAACCAACTCGCCCCGTTCCCCCTCCGGAAGACGCTCTCCGGTTTCCGGGTTGATAATTTCCGGAATAAAATGATCTTCCCAGATATGGAGGCCACGTTTGGCTTCGATACATTCAATGGCAACACCTGGTCCCATGATTTCTGAGAGGCCATAGATGTCGATTGCGGTCAGATTGAGTTTGCTTTCAATTTCATTACGCATCTCTTCTGACCAGGGTTCGGCACCAAAAATACCGACACGTAATTTAAGGCTTTTGATATCGATACCCTCCGCATACGCCTCTTCCGCCATGAATAAGGAATAGGAAGGGGTACAGGTAAGAACCGTCGAACCAAAATCCTGCATAATCATGATCTGCCGTTTGGTATTACCACCTGAAATAGGTATGACTGAGGCACCGAGACGTTCCGCACCGTAGTGTGCACCCAGACCACCGGTAAACAGGCCATAGCCATAGGCATTGTGGATGATGTCACCCTTATGCGCCCCGGCGGCAACAAAGGAACGTGCCATCAACTCTGACCAGATTGCAATATCATTCTGGGTATAGCCGACCACGGTAGGCTTGCCCGTGGTACCGCTTGAAGCATGGATGCGGACAATTTCTTCCATTGGTGCAGCAAACAGACTGTACGGATAGGAATCGCGCATGTTTTGCTTGGTGGTAAAGGGCAGTTTCTGAAGGTCACTCAAGCGGGATATGTCAGCAGGAGTTATACCGGCAGCAGCAAAAGAGTTCTTATAAAACGGGACATTAGCATATACTTTATCAAGTACTGACTTAAGTCTTTTCAGTTGCAACGCCTCAAGTGCGGGACGGGGTAATGTTTCAAATTCTTCGTTAAAAAACATGCTCACACCTCTTACAGAGCGCGCCCCATCTGGAAGGCACACACATTGATTTCAAGAGCTTTTGACGGAACCATTTTATTCAGGGCAGCCAACCAGTATGTTTCATCTATGGTGAGTCGTTTTGAGATGGCACCAAGCAGTACGGTGTTGGCAGCCCGCACATTACCGGCATTGGTGGCGAGCTTCTGACCATCAACCAGCAGGAAGTCGGTAAACTGCTCACCGATACGGAGAGCCAACCCTTCAGGATACGTCTCATTCCCCATCAGTACCGAAGGGGGGGAAATCTGCAGATCATTGGCAATCACGGTGGCACCGGGTCTCAATAAGGGCAACGAGCGGACCGTTTCCATCAATTCAAAACCAAAAAGGATATCCCCCTCCCCTTCGGGTACAATGGGAGAAAAAACTTCCGCACCGTACCGTACGTGGGAAACCACACTGCCACCCCGCTGGGACATGCCATGTATTTCACTTTTTTTGACATCATAACCGGCAAGCATGGCCGCTTCTGACAGTATTTCCGATGCCAGCAGTATGCCCTGCCCACCGACCCCCACAAGGAGAACATTGGTTATTTGGTCGCTCATTTTTCACTCCCGATGGCATTAAATCCGCATAATTGACGACACACATCACAGCCGGTACAGAGCAGTGGATCGATGAAAGCCTTGCCTTTTTTACCGCCGCCGGGGGCTGGACGCCACTCTATGGCTGGACACCCAATCTTAAGACAGGCACGGCAGCCAACACATTCTTCGGTGTCAACCCGATAGACCGGTCCCTTTGTGAAGACCTCATCTCTCTTAATAAGAACACAGGGTTTGTTGGTAATAATAACCGAAGGCTCAGGGCGTTCCATCTCTTCAGCGATGGCCTTTCTAGTTTCCAGCAGATTAAGGGGGTTAACCACCCGGACGTGCTTAACACCCAATGCGCTGCAGAGCAGCGGGATATTGAGGGCCGTCGTTGGCGAATCGGACAAGGTATAGCCGGTGGCCGGGTTATCCTGGCGACCGGTCATGGCGGTAATACTATTATCCAGAATAATGACCGTGGCCGGAGAATTATTGTAAACCATATCCATCAAGCCATTGATGCCGGTGTGGAGAAAGGTTGAGTCACCGATAACGGCGACCACTTTTTTCTTTTCTTCAGCCGAGACAACTTTAGTGACGCCGGTTGCCATGCCGATGGAAGCCCCCATACAGACGCAGGTATCCATGGCAGATAGCGGCGGCATGAAACCGAGGGTGTAGCAACCGATATCACCCGTAACATAAGCTTTTAACTGGTTCAGGGCATAAAAGACCCCCCGATGGGGACAACCCGGACACATGTTCGGCGGACGACCCGGAAGTTTTTCAGGAGCTGCCGTTGCACTCTGGGGGAGATTAAAAGCGGTTCTCAATCTGCCGGGGGTCAACTCACCGCAGAGGGAGGTACTATTTTTACCACTGGTGGCAATACCCATGGCTTTAACCTGATCTTCAATAAAGGGGTCAAGCTCTTCGATCACGTAGAGGGTATCAACCTTGGCGGCAAATTCACGGATAAGCTCCTGGGGTAACGGATGCACCAGGCCAAGCTTCAGGGTGGAGGCAGTGGGGAGTACTTCCCGTACATACTGGTAACAGATACCGGCGGTAATGATACCGATTGACGTGTCGCGTAGTTCAACACGATTAAACGGCAGGGTTGCCGCAGCGGCAGCAAGGTCCACCAGATTCTGTTCGACAAGGGGATGACGCACCCGGGCATTGCCAGGAAGCATGACAAGTTTGGCAGGATTTTTTGCCAGCGCGGGGGTGGGAAGATCGGTGACCCGCTCCCCCAGCTCCACAATTGATTTACCGTGGGAAATACGGGTACTGCTTCGGAGCATAACCGGCGTATCATACTGTTCTGACAGCTCAAACGCCAGGCGGGTAAACTCTTTACATTCCCGTGAGTCAGCCGGTTCAAGCATCGGCACCTTGGCAAAACGGGCATAGTTTCGACTATCCTGCTCATTCTGGGAAGAGTGCATTTCGGGGTCATCGGCCGCAACAAGCACCAACCCGCCACGCACACCGGTATACGACAGGGTAAAGAGTGGATCGGCCGCCACGTTGACACCAACATGTTTCATAGTACAGAGGGCACGACCACCACCAAAAGACGCACCGATGGCTACTTCAAGGGCAACTTTTTCGTTGGGTGCCCACGAACAATCGATTTCAGGGTATTTAATGGCATTTTCAAGAATCTCAGTTGAGGGGGTGCCGGGGTAGGCACTTGCAACCAGACAACCGGCTTCATAGGCACCCCGTGCAATGGCTTCATTACCGGAAAGAATTTCTTTCATCATTATGACCCTTGTGGCAGGAATATTTTTATTGTAGCTGGTGAATATACTAAAACAACGCTGAAATTGCAATTTGTTTAAGGAATCAAACAGTATTTTTTCCGATACAATTTTAGTGAATTTCGACTTATCCACCCCTCACCACTTGACAAATACTACAGAGGGGTACAATAATCGCATCTCGCGTCCTTATTCTCTCCAAAGGAAGTTTACAATGCGCATTGAAAGCGATTTTCTCGTGATCGGCAGCGGTATTGCCGGACTATCCTATGCCCTTCAGGCAGCCAACCATGGCAGCGTCGCCATTGTAACCAAACGTGATATTTCAGAATCGGCCACCAAATATGCCCAGGGAGGCATCGCCTCCGTCTATTCAAACGATGATTCTTTTGACGCCCATGTGGATGATACACTGGTTGCCGGTGCCGGTATTTGTCATGAAGACGTTGTGAGAATGGTTGTCGAAGAGGGACCCCAGACCATCGGTAATTTGATTGACTGGGGGGTTAAATTCACCACCAGCGGTGAATCCTATGACCTTACCCGTGAGGGGGGGCATAGTGCCCGCCGTATTCTCCATGCCGAAGACATCACCGGTCGGGAGATTGAGCGGGCACTGGTTGCTGCTGTGGCACAGCACCCGGCTATTACAATTTATGAAAATCATATTGCCATAGACCTGATTACCTCGGCAAAAATCGAACGCCGACAGCTTGAGGAAAACCGCTGCCTTGGTGCCTATGTCCTCGACATTCCGAACAACACCGTTCGGACTTTCAGCTCGAAGATAACACTACTCGCCAGCGGTGGTGCCGGTAAGGTCTATCTGTATACCTGTAACCCCGATGTGGCCTCGGGGGATGGTGTTGCCATGGCCTACCGCGCTGGGGCAACCATTGCCAATATGGAATTCATGCAGTTTCACCCCACGACCCTCTTCCATCCACTGGCCAAATCGTTTTTGATTTCCGAAGCGGTACGCGGTGAAGGTGCCATCCTCCGGCGTCGTGACGGCACCGCTTTCATGGAAAAATATCACAAGCTGAAGGATCTTGCCCCCCGTGATATTGTTGCCCGTGCCATAGATAATGAGATGAAGACCAGTGGCGATGATTGCGCGTTCCTTGACATCACCCACGAACCGGCCGACGTGGTCAGAAATCGCTTTCCGAATATTTACCAGACCTGTATGGAGTTTGGTCTGGATATGACCAAAGAGTGGTTACCGGTGGTGCCGGCAGCTCACTATCTCTGTGGCGGTGTGGCGGTTAATTTTAATGCGGAAACCGATATTCCCGGTCTCTATGCAATCGGTGAAACCGCCTTTACCGGCCTTCATGGTGCCAACCGGCTCGCCAGTAACTCACTGCTTGAAGCGGCAGTGTTCGCCGGCCGAGCGTTTCGCCATTCCTGTAACGTCATCTCCACCCTCACTGCTGATCACCGTGAAATTCCCATTTGGGATTCGGGTACCGCCACCAACAGCGACGAAATGGTTGTCGTTTCCCAAAACTGGGATGAGATCCGCCGTACCATGTGGAATTATGTCGGCATTGTCCGCTCCGACAAACGACTTGCCCGTGCCATGAGCCGTATTAAACTGATACAGGGCGAAATTGATGAATATTACTGGAATTTTAACGTGACCTCCGATCTTATTGAATTACGCAATATTGCCACGGTTGCCGAACTTATCGTCACCTGTGCCCAGCAGCGCAAGGAATCACGGGGACTCCACTACAACCTGGACTATCCGACCCCCGATGACCTGAACGAAAAGAAAGACAGCTTTGTCAAGAAACAGTTTTAGAAGGAGTACCCCCGTGGAAATACAGGAAATTAGAAAACGTATTGATCTTCTTGACGATGTGCTCTTGCGTATTTTCAATGAGCGAGCCCGCCTGGCTCTTGAAATTGGCCATGCGAAAAAAGGCTTAAATCTGCCGGTATTTGATTCTGCCCGTGAAAAACGGATTTTTAACCGCATGAAAGAGGATAATCCGGGTCCGCTGGATGATGAAGCCATCGTCAGGATGTTCGAGCGTGTTGTTGATGAGTCACGCCGCTTGGAACGCATTATGTCACATAAAGAAGAAGAGTAAGGGGGGTATGTATCATGCTGATTATAATGAAAAAACATGCAGAAGAAGTTACACTTGATTCTATCAAGGAATATCTGATAACCCGCGATTTTGATATTCACCAGTCCACCGGTGCAAACCGTACCATCATCGGTGTCATTGGTGATACCGATTCTTTGAATGACCATGAAATTGAAATCATGTCCGGTGTCAGTCAGGTTGTCCGCATCCGAAAGGATGATTAAAATACCGTGCGGACAGACAAATAACTTGACACTGTCAGTGTGGTGATGTATAAAAGGTAGCTTAAATTTAGATACTTACTTAAAAGTTTTGGAGGTGTAGTTTGGCTCATCATAAGTCGGCAATCAAGAGTATCAAGCAGACCATTAAAAAAACCGCCCGTAATCGTCATGTGTCATCGACGTTGAAAACATATATCAAGCGTGTTCGTGAAGCGGTAGAAGCAAAAGACAAGGAAGCCGCAGTTGCAGCTCTGAAAGTTGCCATTCCGGTTATCGACTCAACCGCTACGAAAGGTGTTATTCACAGCTCTACGGCTTCCCGTAATGTGTCTCGCCTGACCAAACTGGTTAACACACTGGGTTAATAAAAGCTTTTCTCATTGAGAAAAAGGGGACCTGCCATGTGCATGTCCCCTTTTTCTGTGTTTCCAACTACCAGTTTCCGGTACAAATCCCCATGGCCAATCGGTGGAGGAGCGTATATGGCTGTCCTCCGCTCTTTGATGCAAGGTCACTTCCGTAAAGCTCGTCAAAAATCCGTTTCATTTCCCTTCGGGAAAAATTGCGAGCCTGTGCCACAATTTCCCCAAGGAAAAAGCTATTAATCCCAAGCTCCCTGCTGATGTCGGCCGGGGGCATTTTTTTGTCCAGCAATTCCCTGACCCGCCATAACTTCCTGAAATGGCTCGAAAGTGCCCCAATCATCATTGGTGCCTCTTCACCATGCAAAAACAGGGTGTCTAGGCTCTTGAGCGAACCGGGAAGTTCACGCATCCCCAGATATTTGGCAAACTCAAAGGCGGTAAAGGCCTTGCTGTTACTGGCGATAGTCCGCACATCATCTACGGCAATGCGGGACTTACTGCCCACATAGGCCACCAGTTTCTGAATCTGGGAACTCAGTTCCTGCAGGTTATTACCGATCAGGGCGGCCAGAAGTTCTGCCCCCGCCCCATCAATTGATTTACCCTGCAACGTGGTTTCTGCCTGAATAAATCCCGGAAGCTTATTATCATACATACGCTTAAATTCAACTAACGTGCCGTATTTTTTGAACTCTATAAAGAATTTCTTCCGTTGGTCAATCTTGACGCCGGTCAGTACCAGACAGGTGCTTGCTAAGGGATTCATGACATAGGGAAGCATAATTTCGAGGGCATCAGCCTTCAGTTGCTCAGCACGCTTTACCAGGACCGCTCTCCGGTCGGAAAACATCGGCAGGGTTTGTGCCGCATCAATAATGTCAATACCCTTTGACTCGTTGCCAAAGAACTGATTAAAATTAAAATCCTTCAAACCGGGGTCTACCGCACGTTCCAAAAGTACCTGCAGCGCACGTTCCAGAAGAAAGGATTCTTCACCATAGAGAAAGCAGATTGACGGCAAAACGCCCTTTTTCAGAGCCGTTTCAAATTCCTGGGGGGTCATATTCAATAGGACTGCTCCAAAGCTGAAATAAATGAGTGGGCAATATTCCGCGCCACCGCCTCAACGGCCTGTTCCTCGGCATTACGTTGTTTGGCCAGGTCACTGTTGGATGGATACTGGTGGGTGCCATGGAGCTGCCCTTTCCACAACGGAGAAAGCTCCCCTGCACGGGCAATTTCAAGTTCAACATCCAGCGCAAGTGAGTTGAAAAACGCTTGATCAAGGGAGTTATAGGAGACAGTGGTACCGGCATAGGTCACCAGTCTGGCTTTCATTACCAGATCGGCCCGTGCCTCGCTTTCAGCCGGGTACAAACCACGCAGTGCATGAAGTTCGTCATAAAACGCACGGCGAAGCACCGTTTGTGCCGTGGGACTGATGCTTTCATTGGTAAAGAAGGGCACCCACACTGTCCGGGCAGAGCCCAAACAACCGGTTTGTGGGTTTGTCACCCGATAACCACACCCTGCCGACAAGAGGAGCAGCAGGAGCAGTATCAGGTGACATATTCGCCCGCCAATGGCTTTCATCCCTGAGTTGCCACAATGTTTACCAGCTTACCCGGAACACTGATTACCTTACGAATCGTAAAACCTTCGAGGAACTGAACGATTTTTTCATCGGCAAGGGCAACGGCTTTCACCGCCTCTTCATCAGTACCTGCGGCAACGGTAATTTTCGAACGGAGTTTGCCGTTGACCTGCACCACAATCAACAACTCTTCATCAATAGTGGCACTCTCATCATAGGAGGGCCAGCAGGTGGAAGTCAGGGGGGTGCTGTTGCCAATGCGCTGCCAGAGTTCTTCCGTGATATGGGGAACAAAGGGTGCCATAAGCTGGATAGTGCTCTGAATAGCCTCTTTCATAACCGCAGGAAATTGTGCGGTAGAAAGATCGGCAGGCTGGAGCACATTGAGCAGTTCCATGACCGCCGCAATGGCCGTATTGAAATGGAACCGCTCTTCCAGATCTTCCGTTACCTTACGGATGGTCTTATGAACGGCACGTCGCACACTCCGTTCCTCAGCCGTTAATAATGAACTATCAAGGGGAGGAGCCCCGGCAATCAGCTCCAGACGGTCGTGTACCAGTTTCCAGATTCTGCTGAGGAAACGATAGGAACCTTCTACACCTTGATCATTCCAATCCAGATCCTTCTCAGGGGGTGCGGCAAACAGTGAGAACAGGCGGGCGGTGTCAGCACCGTATTTTGAAATAAGGGCATCGGGATCCACCACATTTCCCTTTGATTTACTCATCTTTGAGCCATCTTTGATAACCATTCCCTGGGTGAGAAGATTAATAAAAGGCTCATCGGCCGCCACATACCCCAGATCTCGCATGACCTTGGTAAAAAAGCGGGCGTAGAGAAGATGAAGTACGGCATGCTCGATGCCGCCAATGTACTGATCAACGGACATCCAGTAATCGACTTTGTCACGGTCAAGGATACCGTCGGTAAAATCGGGGCAGCAGTAGCGCAGGAAGTACCAGGAGGATTGCACAAAGGTATCCATGGTATCGGTTTCCCGACGGGCTGCTTTACCACAGGTGGGGCAGTTGCAGGTTACAAAGGAGTCCATACGTGCCAGAGGGCTCCCCCCCTCACCGCTGAAGGCCACATCCTTCGGCAGGATAACCGGCAGATCTTGGGGGGGGACGGCAACAACACCGCAACTGTCGCAGTAAATGACCGGAATTGGATTGCCCCAGTAGCGCTGACGGGAAATACCCCAGTCGCGAAGACGGTAGTTGACGGTCTTTGTCCCCTCCCCCCGTGACTGGAGGAAATCGGCAATGGCCTCTTTGGCCTCACCGCTGGCCATGCCGTCAAACTGTCCCGAATTAACCAGTACACCAGCCTCGGTAAAAGCTTCCGTCATGGTGGCCGGATCAAGAGTTTCCCCGACCGGCTGAATAACCACCGTCAGTGGCAGTTCATACTTGCGGGCAAATTCAAAATCACGTTGATCGTGGGTGGGAACCGCCATAACCGCACCGGTGCCATAATCCATCAAGACAAAATTTGCCAGGAAAATCGGCATACGAACACCGGTAAGCGGGTTAATACTGTAGGAACCGGTGAAAACCCCCTCTTTTTCAAAGTCATCGGCGGTACGCTTGATCCGGTCGGTTTTCCGGGTCTTTTCAATGAAAGCGGCAATGGCCTCGGCCCGCTCCGGCGTTGCCAGTTCTGCCGCACGGGGATGCTCCGGAGCCAGCGACATGAAGGTGGCACCAAAGACTGTGTCCTGACGGGTCGTAAAGACCTTTATGGGGAGGCCGCTGTTTTCGACGGGAAAATCTATCTCACAACCGAAACTCTTGCCAATCCAGTTGCGCTGCATGACAAGAACCCGTTCAGGCCAACCGGGAAGCTTATAAGTGTTCTCCAACAACTCCTCGGCATAGTCAGTAATGCGGAAAAACCACTGATCAAGCTCCTTTTGATTAACTTCGGAATCACAGCGCCAACAGCCGCCATCCTCAACCTGTTCGTTGGCAAGTACGGTTTCACATTTTGGACACCAATTGACAAAGGAGGTTTTTTTGTACGCCAATCCCTTTTCAAACATTTCAAGAAACAGTTTCTGTTCCCAGCGATAATAGTCCAGATCACAGGTTGCCAACTCCCGATCCCAGTCATAGGAAAAACCCATTTTTTTAATCTGATTGCGCATATAGGCAATATTCTCGTGGGTCCAGATCGCGGGGTGACTATTGTTTTGAATGGCGGCATTTTCCGCCGGCATGCCGAAGGCATCCCACCCCATTGGATGCATGACATTAAAGCCGCGCATCCGTTTAAAGCGTCCGATTACATCGCCAATGGAGTAGTTACGCACATGCCCCATATGAATACGACCCGACGGATAGGGAAACATTTCGAGAAGATAGTATTTAGGTTTTTCAGCATGGGCAGTCGCCTTGAAAGTCTTGTCCGTATCCCAGATCGACTGCCATTTCTGCTCAACCTCTTTTGGTATATATTTCAGTTCCACAGCATGTTCCTTTCATTTGTTATTAAGAATTAAATCCACCAAAGGTTAGTATTTCAGATGCAACCTGGGAAAGAGGTACACACCGGTCAACAACACCGGTCGCCACCGCTTCACGGGGCATGCCATACACGACCGCCGATGCTTCCGATTCGGCAATGACACAGCCGCCCTGCTCTTTGATAACACGTACACCTTTACTCCCATCATTACCCATACCGGTCAAAATAACCGCTATCACCCGCTTGCGATAGACTTCCGCACAGGAGTGCAGCATAACGTCAACGGAGGGGACGTAGCGATCGGCCTTGGTTGGCTCAACGATACGCACTTTTACTAAGCCACCCTGTGCCTCAAGTACCATGTTCTTCCCGCCCGGTGCAATCAATATTGTGCCCGGGAGAACCTGATCTCCATCTTCCGCCTCTTTTATGTCAAAGGGACTGGTCTGGTTGAGACGATCTGCAAAGGCTTTGGTGAAACCGGGGGGCATATGTTGGGACACCACAACGGCAAAGGGGTGTTTGGTATCGAATGCTGAAAAAATCTGCTTAAGTGCCGGTGGCCCCCCCGTAGAGGAGCCAATTGCCACCAGGTCAAACGGATGCTGCCCCGCAACCAACGGTCGGGCATCAAATACCGGAACGGGTAACCGTGGAACCGGAATGGTGCCTCCTCCCACCGGTTTAACGGGCGCTACGGTTTGTCGGGGCAACACCTTGGGAGTACAAAGTTTACGCAGCGTCGGGTGCGACATCACCTGGAGGACTTTTTTCTGAAGATCCTCCTTAATAGAGAGCAGATCAAACGACGCATTGGACGATGGCTTGGCAATGAAATCAAGGGCACCCAACTCCAATGCCCGAAATATTTTATCAGCACCACTCAGGGCACTAATGACAATTACCGGTAGCGAAAAACGAATTGTTAAAATGCGCAGCAGGGTAAAACCGTCCATTTTCGGCATTTCAAGATCAAGGGTGACCAAATCTGGCTTGAGTGCGATGACTTTTTGAATTCCCTCTTCTCCGTCAATGGCATAACCTACCACATCGACGGAGGGCATCCCCTCCAACATGCGTGTTATGGTGCGGCGGCTGAACGCTGAGTCATCAACGACAACAATTTTCAGTTTTTTCATGGCCGAACTCCATACTGTGCGAGGGGCTTTTGATAGATCATATCATTTTTGAAATGTCTCAAAGTGAACGATGTGGATATATTCATCAATGACTCTGAATGGCCAAGCAGCAAAAAACCACCCTCATAGAGTGCCGAATTAAACGATTCAATAACCCGCCTTTTGGCGGGGGTATCAAAGTAGATTATCACATTACGACAGAAAATCAGATCAACCTTGCCGAGCATGGCGAGTTTACTGGTATCAAACAGATTGAGATGGCTAAAGGTAACCATTTCCCGCACAGCATCTTTTACTTTGTGGCTGCCATCCAGGGGATTAAAGAAAAGATTCTTATCCTTTTCTGCCGTTGCCCGGAAAGAAGAGGTGTTATACACAGCCCTTCTGGCGTGCTGTAAAACCCGTTGACTAATATCCGTACCGATGATTTCAATTTTCCAACCAAACAGCTGGGGCAGTGAGTGTATCAGCATGGCTATGGTGTACGGTTCTTCTCCGGTAGAGCAACCGGCACTCCAAATACGCAACGTGTGGTTGCCCCGTGCCGTTTTTTCGGCAATAAGCTCGGGAAGAATCTCGTCGGTAAAGGCCTTTAACTGGAACGATTCACGGAAGAAGTAGGTTTCGTTTGTCGTCAGGATATCCATGATATCCATTAATTCCTGATCTTTACAACGATTATATCTCAAGTATTGGTAATACTCCTGATATGTCTTGAGATTCAGCTCAAGCAGACGCTTGATAAGGCGTTTCTCCAGAATATATTTGGAATCGGCTTCAAAAGTGATCCCACAATGTCCATAAATGAAATCACGCAAGAGGCGAAATTCTTCGTCAGACATGGAGATACTCTGTTGTGGAAATGACATCATAACGGTACCTGCTAACAAACGTTAACTGTGTGCTGCGGGGTGATAGAAAGACGTTTTTCCAAAAGCTCCGTCGCCTGCCGTGCAATATCAGGATCACTACTCTGTGCAGCATGCCTGAGAACACTGTCGGAAACCGGTTCCGGCAGTTTCTCCAGGATGGACAGACAGGTAATCATGAGTAAACCCTCAGCATTGGTATGGATACGATTAATAATGGCTGCTACCCTCACCGGATCAATGGCTGCAATGGCGTTGAGTACGGCGGATTGCACCCACACATCATCGTCGCTGAGTGCCTGTTCCAGTGCATCAAGTGAAGAAGGTCTCTGAAGATTGCCCACCGCTTCAGCCGCAGCAATACGCACATCGGGATCTTCGTCCGTCAAGACAAGGAGCAGTATGTAATAAAAATCAGCTATTTTCATGCCACCAATTGCGCAAACGGCGGCTCTGCGAACGTGGGGATCTTCATCTTTAAGGAGCAGGAGAAGATGCTCTTTTTCATGAAGTGCCGCCGACAACTGTACCGCAGCTTTTCTCCGGTGGGAGAGTGGAGAAGAACAGAGTACTGCCGTGTGAGCCTGAATTGTCGAGCGACTCAACGGGGCAAAGGAGCACAATGTGGCCACCACCGCACCGTAAACCTGCTGCTCACTATCATCGAGTAAATCTACCAACTCAGCAATGAGTGAATGGGCACCAATCAGAGCGGCAGCATAGGCAGCAGCACGGCGCACCTGGGGTGAAACATCATGGAGACAGCTACCAATGACGGTAATATACTCCACAAAACCACACTCGGCAATCAATTCGCACAGGATAACACGACGGGACTCATCGGAGGAACAACTGTCAACCAGGTCCTGAACCGCTTCACGTCCAACGGAAGTGAGGACGGTAAAGGCCGTATCGGAAAAACGCTCATCACCATAAGCCTCAAGTAGAAGCGGTATACAACGGACATCACGAGTAATGCCACCTATCCACAACAGACTGGTGGTCAGCTCTGTATCGTCCATGTCATGGAGCTTTAATAAGCCTGCGGCTATAGTAAGTTCCATGGAATACTTCATTGTGGAGGCAATGTACGCCTGTACCGACTGAGCCACCCGACCATATATGTGACAGATAGCCTTTAAGGCTGCAATGCGGCAACTCCTGCTGTTAAAGCGTAAGCCGGTCATCAATAGATTAAGACAGCTTTCATCCCCGATGGCTCCCAAACAGTCATAGACCGCCTTGGTGAGAATGGGCTGTTCAGCAAGACGGATTAATCCCCGGGGTACGGCAATTGGTCGTGCCATGAGCGTCAATGACTGGAGTATACTGAAACGAAATAACTCATCCTCACGCTCAAGCAGTACATCAATCAAACAGGTGGCAATAGCAGCACCATTCGCAAGGGATTCTTTGCCTACCTTGCCCAACTGCTCCGATGCCGCTGAAGCCACATTCACATCACGGTCGTGCAACAGATTGATCAACACCGGTATGAAAAGCGGGCTGCCGATACTCCCCATCGCATCAACGACAATTTTACGCACATCAACATCCGTGTCATATGCGATATCAATGAGTGGCTTGACAGAGACCATACCGAGCCGGATGATCGCCTCTGCGGCAGAGCTTCTTAAACCGGCATTTGCTTCATTTCGAATCAGCTGTAAAAGACGTATGACTTGAGAACTATCAGGGTTATAGGAGACATAGCAGTCAACGGCTTCCTTACGAATCCGCCAGTTCTCATCACCCATGGCAATAAAACAGAACTCTTCAGCAGAGGAGAGAGACATGGTTCTCATCTCTTTCAGACAAGCCCGCCGCTCCTCCTCATCAGCTGATTGAAGAGCCGTATGTATCTGCAGATAATCCATGGCGAACTACTCCTGAAATAACAAACGTTACATATAAACAGCAATCTACCTCAAAAAAGTGAATCTATATCCAGTACCATACAGACCGATTCGGATGCAATACAGACACCGAGAATAAACTCCATCCCCACACCTGACAGTGATTGCAGTGGTGGCAGAATATCGCCTACCGGCACAGTAATCACCTCCCGAACCTCATCAACCTGAAGAGCGAGCAGCTGTCCCGTCAGCATCACGATAAGCAGCCTGCCATGGTCTGATAGCGGTTCGACGGTCATGCCAAGTCGCCTCCGCATGTTCATAACCGGAATAACAGAGCCACGCAGAGTAATCACTCCTTCCAGTAAATCGGAAGCACGGGGAAGTGGCGACAGGGTACGGGGCACCAGAATCTCCCGAATACGCATGATATCAATGGCAAACGACTTGTCACCTACACTGAACGTTGCCAACTGAATCTGGGTAATGTCATGGTTTATGGAATTCATAGTATTCTATACCACATCAATATCTACCACAGTGGCGAGGTTAAGAATAACAAGCAGCTTGCCGTCATAATGCCCGAGACCGGCAATGAAATCACGGTCTGTCCCATCAATACTACCCGGAGTAGCTTCAATTGAATCGGCAGAAAGCAGTATGACTTTCATGACTTCATCAACAAGCAACCCACTTAAAGCAGTGTTATTCCGTATGACAATAATACGTTCCCTGCCATTTGACTCCGCTTTAGAAAGAGATAACCGCGAGCGCATGTCTATGACAGGAATTATGGTCCCCCTCAGAGATAGTATGCCGGCCACAAACTCCGGGGAGCGGGGAACTTCAGTGACAGTTCGTAACGTAATAATTTCTTTGATATCCATGATATTGATGCCATAGATTTCATTGGAAACCCTGAACGAGAGAAACTCACTCTGTGCTGACGTACCGGACTTGTCAACGTCCACCTCGAGAAGCGTGGAGAGTTCGTGACACCCGGCTGCTGTCCTTCCGGCAAGAATGGTTTCAAGGGGTGAAAGTGAAGTGCCACCCCGCGTAAGACCAGTATGTTCCCCGTGGGAAACGGCACGGTCACCGGAAGGGAGTGACGCGTGTGTGAACCAGGGAAACTGCTGTATATCCAGAGCCGTGAGGTCAGTAACCACCAAGGCCTGGTCAGCTACATCCTCACAGAGGGTAACCTCAGGTACGGGAACCACACAAGGAAAAGGCTCAGCAGTAACCGCCTCAGCGACAGTTACCGGCGGAACCATAAGAGATTTTTTCCTGATTTGAGCCAGATTCATGAGGGTTTCACCTACGCCAGCAGTTCGTCTTTAATGTCATTAATAAGAGCCGAATCAACCAGTGCCGAATTGGAGCCGTAGGCAACAAGTAAGGCATGGGTTGCCAACGTATTAATTTTACGGGGGACACCACCACTCAGGTCAAAAATACGCTGCACAGCATCCGGCGTAAATAAGCCGGGGGTACCACCGGCAACTTCAAGTCGAAAGTCGAGATATTCCATAATCTCATCCAGCTGGAGCGGCATTAAATGATAATGAAGTGAAATTCGCTGCCGAAGCGGCTCAAAGCGCCGTGACGCCAGCAAAGAACGTAACTCCGGCTGTCCCATGACAATAACTCCAAGTAAATTACGATCATCAAGCTGAAAATTGGTGAGGAGCCGTACTTCATCAAACACCTCGGCATCGCTGATCATTTGTGCCTCATCAATCACCAACAGAGGACAGATATCCCGCTCATTCAAGCCGTACACCGCACTATGAATCTGATCAATTAAACTATCCTTGGCGGAAGAGGGCTCTTCAACGTCAAGTAACCTGGCAAAGGTTCTCAAAAATTCAAGCGCAGAAAGTCGTGGGTTGAGAATATAACAAAAACGATACCGTGGGCCCATTCGATCCATAAGAACCCGGGACAGTGTGGTCTTGCCACAGCCGATTTCACCGGTCAACACGGCAAGTTCCCGCTCTTCAGCAACAAATTCGAGGCGGGCAAGTGCCTCCTCATGGCCATGACTCACGTATAAAAAACGGGGATCGGGGGTTTTACTGAACGGTTTTTCCCGAAAACCAAAATACGCTTTATACATGGTGCTCAGCTCCCATGTCTCATGGTCTCGTTAACAATACCACTAACATCCAGAATGAGTATCGTACGTTGATCCCCTAAGTCGGCGGCACCGGAAATACCGCGAAATTGCTTAAATGCCTCCCCCAATGGTTTGATGACAATATCCTGCTGACTAATCAGATCATCGACAACAATACCGAGCCGTTTTTCAGCCACCCCCACGACAACAACATAGAATTCAGCAGGGGGAATACCGTCTCGACGAATAGAAAAATAATCATCGAGCCTCACCAGTGGCAGCGTGACATCCCGAAGCTGAATAACCTCTTTCCGCTCAATGGTAATAATATCACGGTCGGTCATCAACAGTGATTCCAACACAGAGGTAATAGGTAACCCGTAGGTTCTGCCGTTACACGAGACAATCAGCACCTTGATGATGGCAAGAGTAATCGGCAGCGTGATAATAAAACGGCTCCCCCTCCCCCGCTCGGTCTCCACATCAACCATACCGGAAACTTCTGAAATATTATTCTTAACCACATCCATACCAACGCCACGACCGGACACTTCACTGACACTGTCGGTGGTGGAAAAACCAGGAAGAAAAATAAAGTCAATGGCCTCATGATCAGTCACCACGCTAATATCGGAAACCAACCCTTTTTGAAGGGCCTTTTTCTTAACTTTTTCTATATCAATACCAGCACCATCATCTTCAATTTCGATCACCACATGGTTGCCCTTTTGAGAGGAGGAAACCTTGATAGTGCCCTGTTCCTTCTTACCCTCTGCGGTACGAATATGGGAGGGCTCAATACCGTGGTCGATAGCATTGCGAATAATATGCATCAACGGGTCGGAGATGTCTTCCACAATCAGCTTATCCAGTTCGGTGTCGGAACCAAAAAACTTCAGTTCAACCCGCTTTCCCTGTTCACGGGAAATTTTTCTGACTATCCGTGCCATCTTTTCATAGAGTTGGCCAACGGGAACCATACGGATTTCCATGACACCCCGCTGCAGATCAGCAAGTCTCCGCTCAAGCCCCTTTGCAGCCTTACCCAGTTCAAGGGAAAGAGGAGAATAGCCCTCCCGGCGCAAGTGAGAAGCAACACCGGCTATAGCTGAGTTGGCCAGCACCAGTTCACCGACAATATTCATCAAGTCATCGAGCTTGGCAATATTGACCCGAACGGTCCGGCTCATACTTTTGACACTGAGGATGCTGTCATCACTCTGCTGAGGTGATACAAGAGCGGATGACAGCTCTTCAGGGGGCAGCAAGGTGGCAAGAGTCTGGTCTTGAGGGTTACCCGGCAACGCCACAGGCAACGCAGGAGTCGCTTCAGGAACTACGCCATAGGCTGTTACGGAAATATGTTGCTGTTCGACAAGGGCTTGTAATTCATGACGACTGATTTTAGTGCCAAAGATAAGTTCAAAATCAATATTCGATTCAATATTCTCACCAACACTTGGCAGGGTACTTATGAGCTCACCACATTTTTTCAGGATAGCGGTCAGCGTGGACAATTCGGTATCAAAGGTGGCAAGATCAAATGATGCATGAATTATGAAAATGAACCGCCCACGGGACAGATTGTCATTAAGGCGATGTTCCTCATATTCGGTAAGAGCCGAGAGTATATGGTTCGGAAGATTGACCTGTGGTTGGGACACCGTATTGTCAGAAGGATCACCCGGTGCCAGACAGGCGTTAATGTGGGTGATACAGTCTGCAATTGCCAGTTCCATGGAGGATTGATCCCCCCCCTCAAGATTTCGTATTAAGGAATGGAGTACTTCATGGGCAGCAAACAGAGAGGCTATAACCTGTGAGGAGAGGGAAAGCTTACCCAGGCGTAATAAATCCAGTAGATTCTCCATATTATGAGCAAGTTCGGCAATACCGGAAAAGTTAAACATTCCCGCCAAACCTTTCAGTGAATGGGCACCCCTGAAAATAGAATTCAGAATATCCGGATCAACATCATCACCTTCGCTGCCGTCGAGTAGGTCCGCAAGTTCAGTGCCGAGCTGTTCGACAATTTCTTCCGCCTCGGCAAGAAAATCCTGAACAGCTTTTGTATGTAAGGAATTCTGCTCGGCCATAATTATCTACCCTGGGATATCATGAGAATCAAACCAGATATTTAGAGAGCAATTGATGAAGTATTTCTGGTGAAAACGGCTTAACAAGATATTCGTCTGCCCCGAGTTTAAGCCCCCGTTCAATATCATGACTACTGCCTTCTGTAGAGATGATAACTACCGGAATTGACGTGTAATTGGCGTTGGTCTTCAGGTATTTAAGCAATTCCAGACCGTTAATATCAGGCATATTAATATCAGTCAGAATGAGGTCAATCGTCTCCCGTGGTAACTGACGCAATGCTTCAAAACCACTTGTTGCCTCAATGATGTGATACTCACCATGGGCACCGATAATTGCACTAACCATCGCGCGCATGGTAGCAGAATCATCGACAATTAGAATGTTTCTCATGTTCACGGTTTTACCCCCTTATCCCGTATATCATACAGAAATAGTAGTTTCATTGTCAGAGCGTGCTACTTGCTTTCCGTTGCAGGCTTTCTCCGACTATCCGTACCTTTTTCCCGCCCCCGAAACATTAAACGAAGCGGCACGCCGTCAAAGCCAAATGCTTCCCTAAATTTATTAATAAGATAGCGTTCGTAGGAGTAATGAATATTATCCGGTTGATTGGTGAAAATAACAAATGAGGGTGGCCGGGTGGCAACCTGGGTCGCAAAATAGAATTTAACCCGCCGCCCATGGGAGAGCGGTGCATGATGTGACTCAATGGCATCGGTAAAGACATGAACCAATTCAGACGTAGTGACACGCCGACAGTACTGTTCCATCACTTCATCCACAGTGGCGATGATTTTACCGGAACGCTGGCCGGTTTTTGCAGAAACACAGACGATGGGGGCATAGGCAAGATATTTGAAGCCATCTCTGATTTTGGCAATATAGACACCAAGTGTCGAATTATCCTTTTCAATGAGATCCCATTTATTGATGACAAAGACGCACCCTTTACCCGCCTCATGGATGTAACCGGCAATGCGCTCATCCTGCTCAGTAACCCCCTCTTCGGCATTCACCACCATCAGTACCACATCGGCTGTTTCGATACTGCGTAATGCATCACACACACTGTATTTCTCGAGCTTTTCAGTGGTTTTTCCCTTGCGACGAATGCCCGCCGTGTCGACAAGAACATAGGGCTTTTTATTGCAGACAAAGGGGGTGTCAACTGAATCACGGGTGGTACCGGCAGTCGGATTTGCCACAACCCGTTCATAGCCAAGTAAACGATTGACCAGGGAGGACTTACCCACATTGGGACGACCAACCACGGCAATTCTGGTGACATTCTCCGTAATCTCTGTGTCAGTATCGGGGGGGAAAACTTCCATAATATGCTCAACCAGATCAATAACACCACGATTATGTTCAGCCGAAATAGTAAAGAGTTCTCCAATGCCAAGTGAATAGAATTCAGCCGATTCATTCTCTAGTTTGTCACCATCAACCTTATTGACGACGAAAAAAACCGGCTTCTTCACTCGTCGCAACATTTCGGCGACCTCTTCATCGGCCGGGGTAAGGCCGCTGCGGGCATCCATCATAAAAATGATGATATCCGCCTCTTCGATGGCCAGTCGGGACTGCTCGCGCATCTGCTGAAGCAGGCGATCCTCGGTCACCGGTTCAAAACCACCGGTATCGACCAGTATAAATTGTTTTTCAAAACGGGTGATGTTTGCGTAGTTCCTGTCGCGCGTAACACCGGGGGTGTCATCCACGATGGCACGACGATGCCCAAGCAAACGATTAAAGAGAGTGGATTTACCCACATTGGGACGGCCGACGATGGCTACTAATGGTTTCATTGATATTCCCGGTTCAGCAGTTAATGCAGACGTGTCACGTTATTCGTAGCCAAGTTCACGGAGCTTTGAAGGGCGTTCACTCCAGTTATTGACAACTTTGACAAACAGCTCCAGATATACTTTGGTAGCAAGCAGCCGTTCGATATCATGGCGTGCCTGGGTACCGATCTTTTTAAGCATCTCACCCTTGGCGCCAATAATAATACCTTTTTGGGTATCCTTCTCAATCATGATAGCGGCCGAGATGGCAATCACACCATTTTCACGTTCAATAAAGCTTTCCACGGTGACCGCCGTAGAATAGGGAACCTCATCCCGTGTCAGACGAAAGACCTTTTCCCGAATCATTTCGCCAACGATAAACTTTTCCGACATATCAGTCAGAATATCGTCGGGAAACATGGCTTCCCCCTCCGGCAGGTAACCACTAACGACCGAAACCAGATGCTCTACCCCATCGTTACGACCAGCCGAAATGGGAACAATTTCACGGAATGGAAACAGCGCGGACCAGTCAGCAATTTTCTTCAATACCTGACTTTTATCAGCAAGCAGATCGATTTTATTGATAACCAGCACCACCGGAATTGAGGTTACCTTACCGATAACCTCTGTGACAAATTCCTGATCAGCGGCCGTAGTTGCCTCGACAACAAGCAGTAACAGGTCAACACCACTGATGGCCGAACGAGCGGTATCTACCATACTCCGGTTTAAGCGGGATCTCCCCGCATGAATTCCCGGAGTATCAATAAAAACGATCTGCCCATTCGGAATATTGTGGATACCCTGAATGCGGTTACGGGTTGTCTGCGGCTTATCGGAGGTGATCACAATCTTTTCCCCGATAATACTATTTAAAAGAGTAGATTTCCCCACATTGGGACGACCGATAATTGATACAAAACCAGAGGTAAATGTCTTATTTTTCATAGTGTACCACACAATCCTTCATGTATTACTTCTTTGTAACCCACGCATCCCGCAGGGTGACAATACGATTAAAAACCAGGGATTCCTGACGGGAATCAGTGGGATCCTGATAAAAATAGCCAAGTCGTTCAAACTGGAATCTGGTCTCTGCCGTGGAATGGGCAAGTGACGCTTCCAACTGAGCATCAGACACAATCTCCACCGAGGCTGCATTAAGGAATTGGCTATAATCCGCACCGCCCCGATCCGGGTTCGGATCACTGAACAGCCGATCAAAGAGACGTACTTCAGCAGATACGGCACTGTCCACCGCCACCCAGTGGATGACCCCTTTGACTTTTCTCCCATCGGCGGTATGGATACCATCACGGGAGGCCGGGTCATAGGTACCATGCAATTCAACGATCACACCGTCAGCATCTTTTACTACGCCGGTACAGGTAATAATATAGCCGCCGCGAAGTTTAACCTCTCCCCCAACGGTCAACCGGTGAAAACCTTTGCTCGGTGTTTCCATAAAGTCATCACGTTCAATCCAGATTTCACGGGAAAAATGCAGGGTACGACTCCCCATTTCCGGTTTTTGTGGATGGTTGGCAGCAGAAAATTCTTCAACCTGGCCGACCGGATAATTATCAACTATTAACTTGACCGGTCGCAGTACGGCCATGGCACGGGGTGCCGTTTCATTGAGTTCGGAGCGGACACACTCCTCAAGAATGGCTACATCTATCCAGGAGTCACTTCTCCCTACCCCTATCAGCTCACAGAAAGTACGCACCGACGCAGCAGGGTACCCCCGGCGTCTGATTCCGGCAAGGGTTGGCATCCGTGGATCATCCCAGCCACTTACCGTACCCTTTTGCACCAGTTCCTGCAATTTTCGTTTACTCATGACCGTATAGGTCAGATTTAAACGGGCAAATTCATACTGACGGGGACGGACTGGAATGGGCAGATTATCGAGAAACCATTCATAGAGCGGTTTATGGGATTCAAACTCAAGAGTGCAGATGGAATGGGTAATCCCTTCAATGGCATCGGTCTGACCATGGGCAAAATCGTACATCGGGTAGATTTTCCAGGCATCCCCCACATGGGGATGGGGTGCATTGAGAATGCGATAAAGCACCGGATCACGTAAATTAATATTAGGTGCAGCCATATCGATTTTCGCCCGCAACACATGGGAACCGTCGGGAAATTCACCGGAACGCATGCGAGCGAACAGGTCAATATTTTCGGCAACAGTACGATTTCTGAAAGGACTTTCGGTACCCGCTTCCGTCAGCGTACCACGATAGGCACGAATCTGCTCAGCGGTAAGGTCATCAACATAGGCTTTCCCCTGTTCAATCAGGTAGACAGCCCATTGGTACAGCTGTTCAAAATTATCTGAAGCATAATAGAGGTGGGTACCCCAGTCAAATCCAAGCCACTTGACACTCTCCATGATAGAATCGATATATTCCTGTTCTTCTTTAGCAGGATTAGTATCGTCAAAACGGAGGTGACACCGGCCACCAAAATCACGGGCAAGACCGAAATTAATGCAGATTGATTTTGCATGACCAATGTGGAGATAGCCATTGGGTTCCGGAGGAAAACGGGTAATAACAGAGCCGTGCTTACCGTTTTTCAGATCTTCTTCAATTATATTTTTCAAGAAATTATTGACTGTTGATACAGCCGCTTCTTCGGTACTCATGATAACCTCGTCACGATTCTATCGTTCACCCAAAAATGAGTTTGGATAGGCTTTCACAATTTTTACATCAACAAAAGAACCAATCAGGGACACGTCTCCCGCAAAATTGACAATGCGTCCGTTATCAGCCTTACCCGACACCTGCCCCGGTAACTTTCCCTCCCCTTCAACTAGCACCGGCATGACAGAACCGACCAAGCGACTGCATATTTCCCCGGTATGCTGGCGCTGTAATGCCATTAATCTGTCCAATCGGTTTTTTTTTGCTTCTCGTGAAACGTCATCAGAGAGAGAAGCAGCCTTGGTTCCGGGACGGGGCGAATAGACAAATGAGAAGAGATCAATGTAGCACACCGCTTCCATCAATGAGAGGGTCTCTTCAAAATCAGCATCACTCTCTCCCGGAAAGCCAACGATAATATCGCCGGTAATGGCAATTTCCGGCCTGACACTCCGAAGTTTGGCTATTTTGTCCAGATAGGAGTGCCGTGTATAGCCCCTTCCCATCTGCCCCAACACATAATCACTGCCGGATTGAGCCGGTAGATGGATTTGACCACTCAGCTTGCTAACATCGGCAAAACAGTCAATCAACTCATCTGACATATCCTTAGGGTGTGAAGTGGTGAAACGAATCCGCTCAATATTGTCAATCTGAGCCACCTGCCGAATCAGTTTGGCAAAGGAGACATCGGATTCTCCCTTCAGGCCGTAGGAGTTGACATTCTGGCCAAGGAGTATAACCTCACGGACACCATCATCGGCAAGCTGACGAACCTCATGAAGAATATCAGCAGAGCGACGGCTGATTTCACGACCCCGTACGTAGGGGACAATACAGTAGGAACAAAAATTATCACACCCCTGCATGACGGTCACAAAGCGGGATAAGCGGGATTCACCCTTAATAGAAGGAAACAGATCAAGACGCTGTTCCTTGTCAATGAAAGCGGTTTCGGAACGCCGTTCCCCCAGCTCCGCCGCCTGAACCATCTCCTGCAGCAGGTGCAGATTGTGGGTGCCCACCACAAGATCGACGTACGGTAGACGCCTGAGCAGCTCTTCCCCCTCCTGCTGCGCCACACACCCGCCCACGGCAATAATCTGCTTTTTACCATCCCGTTTGTAAATACGAAGGTTGGCGAGCCGATTGTACACTTTTTCTTCGGCACCACCCCGCACACTGCAGGTGTTCAGTAATAGCATATCCGCCACGGCGGGATTTGTCGTGCTTTCATAGCCGATATCAGCCAGTAATGAGACAATTCGCTCTGAATCATTGACATTCATCTGGCACCCGAAGGTTTCTATGTAAAGGAGTTTATTGCTCATAGAGAATTGATTTTTATACGCGATAAATGGATGAAAAGTCAATATCTTCCTGAATATATTCACCAGTTATCAGCAGATCCGCCTCGGAAGAGTGAATCTGACCGAATACCAGACGATGTTCAGTGAAGTGCGGTGAGGGGATAGAACTGATACTGTGCTGTTTTGGGTACAAACGTATCACGGGCAAAGGGAGTATTAACTTCAGGCTCATCAAAGGTAACGGTGAGCCTATCTTTCCCGGCAGTCTCACAGAGGATTTCCAATGGTACGGCTATACCCTGTATCACACTATACTTCTGATACTTCACAGAACTGCCGGTGTCAGATGATTTTTCAGAAACCAGGCCATTAACATACACTACTTTTTCAAGTTCACCATTACGACCGGTCCGCTGGACGGTTTTATCACCAACAGATTTCATCGCAATTTCATTGTCAACGAGCCAGTGAATATATTTCCAACCACTGAAATAACTCTGTTCAGGTATCTGTGACAGATTGCCGGTAAAGGCGATTTTATTACCGGTATCAAGTATGGTGATCTGCTGATTTTGAATATAAATTTCCTGAAGAACGGAGCCGAAGGGAGATAGTATGACTATCCTGAATTGACCCGGCTTTTGGTACATGATGACCCCGCTGCCGGAAATAGACTTGTCAGGTGAAGCATAGGCAAGTGATACAGAACTGGAAAGCGTTGCAATGGCCGCTCCGTCGGTATAATTCAACTCATGGAGCGTCGGCACGGTGGCGCACCCCACCAGGCCAAACAAACAAAATACCAGTAGCTGAAGGGGTTTCCAGACCAGTGAATGACCAAAGCGTCCCAATACCTGTTTCATGAATTAGTGAACCTCAAAGGAGAAGTGACCGGAGCCGTAGGTGGCACCCTTTCCCACATTAAAATAACTGCCGAGCCGTAGAATGGACAACAGTGAATCTACCAGATCCGTACAATCAACCGTGCCGAGCAGACCGGAAGATGACACGCTTTGTGACCGGTGGGAAGAGGTAAATTGCACCGTACTGTCATACCAGGTCACCCGCTGTGCTGCAGTGGAGAGTGACGTAAAGTCAACATCAAGTTCACCCGATCCATAATAGGCTATTAAAGAGGAGCAGCGCCGCAGCATGGAGAGAAAGAAAGGGGCAAAATCAAAGCGCCGGACTGTTGAACCATTTTGAAGTAAGCGAAGCGGCGTTTTGAGAGTAATGGTAAGCGTATCACCGTGGAGTATATCCTGAAGCACATGGCTTGCAGACAGCAGTACCACCGATTCTGTTGAGTTCTCGAGCAGGGTAAGCCGGTGACGATTCCCCTGATAATCCACGCTGTAACCTTCTACGGAAAATCCGTTGACACCTGCTGTGGTTAAAGCAGTATGTATCAGAGTACGCAACACGGTATACAACAGGGAAAGATGATTGAGTGCTGTGCCGATAATTAGTAACGACACCGCACAGCTGCTCTCCGCTGCTCCACCGTGGGAGACCTGAAAAGAAAATGGCAGGGAGGGTTTTTGGTGTCGCTTGACAATGTGGGGATTTGAAGAAAGTTCCTGATTGAAGATTAATTGATAGGGACAGCATTCTGCAGCCGGACAGTGGTCGCACAAGAGAGAGTGGGACGTGCAGCAGGCTTTTTTAAAATGAACGGGAAACGTACGCAGTGCGGAGAGAATCAGTAATCCGGCAGAAAGGGGATGTACTGGATGGATATGACATTCCACATGAGTAAAATCAAGCTCCACGTTCCGTAACTCCAAACAGAGAGGGGCAGCCATGGAGGCAGCCCCTCTCTGTTAATCAGAAAACAGCTGCAAATCAAACAAACTGTGCCTTAAGAAATTCCCGATTCATACGGGCAATGAACTTAACGTTGATGCCCTTCGGACAGGATACCTGGCATTCATAGTGGTTGGTGCAGTTACCAAAACCGCATTCAGCCATGGCGTTAACCAGATTCTTGACACGGGTTGCTGCCTCAGCCTGACCCTGGGGAAGCAGGGCATACTGTGATACTTTGGCACCGGTAAAGAGCATGGCGGCACCGTTGGGGCAACCGGCAACGCAGGCACCACAACCGATACACTCGGCAGCATCCATCGCTTCATCGGCAGCCGGTTTCGGAATCAGGATGGCATTACCATCGGGAACACCGCCACTGTGGCAGGATACATAGGCACCGGCCTGAACAATGGTATCAAGTGCGGTACGGTCAACAATGAGGTCAGCGACAATCGGGAAAGCACGGGCTCGCCACGGCTCAATATAGATGGTATCACCATCTTTGAATTTCCGCATATGGAGCTGGCAGACCGTTGTGCGGTCCTGACCACCATGGGCGGCACCATTGATGACCTGTGAACACATACCACAAATTCCCTCGCGGCAGTCATGGTCAAAAGCGATTGGATCCTTACCAATACGGATCAAATCTTCATTTACGCAGTCGAGCATTTCCAGAAAAGAGTGGTGCTCGGTAATTCCTTTGGCGGTATAGGTTTCGAATTTACCCGGATCTTTGGGCCCTTTCTGGCGCCACACGATCAGTGTGAGTGTCATGGTCTTGTGATCGCTCATTATTTGTAACTCCTTACGGCGAGATGTACGTTATCAAACTTCAGCGGCTCTTTGTGAAGTTC
>CAIRBT010000134.1 GCA_903876875.1 uncultured Geobacteraceae bacterium | reverse complement strand
GTACTACCTCAACCCTGACTATACCCGTAATCTTGAGTATGATACTCAGGCAAACTTGTTCAGCCCATTGCCGGATGACGAGACGATAGTTGGTGATCCGTAGGTGAAAGCCCATTGGCTGCCGCGTCCAAGGAGCCAAATGCCTATCCCTACATCTATCAGTTGTTTGATAGCGTAACTTCCAAAGGGTACTTGAAACAATGACAAAAAATATCTACAAATTAGTAACGACATTTTTTATTGTTTCAGTTGTTACATTGTGCGTGCTTTCGGAGGCATTTGCAACTTCCAAAGCAAAGATTTCGTTAAAGGTTATTGATGAGGAAGGAAAAGTAGTTGTAGGGGCTAGAGTTGGGATAGGATTTACGGAGTATTTAGCGTAGGGGAGTAAAGATATACCTGTAGCGTTTTTCAAATTCGACAGGATTATTTACCACTTTCAGGGCATCAACCGCCTGTGTACCCAGTGTAACCAGCGACTGCCGTTATGTCGGCTCTCAATCCAACTTCCGCAGCGTCAACGGAGTTGTCCAGACATTGCAAAAAACTGCTGTCTACATTCCTACCACGCCGGGATACCAACAGAGAAGAAGTGTTCCGGCACATGGAGTACAAACGTAAACAGCGACAGGCCAGCATCAACTCAGCTTATTGGAAGCAGCTCATAGCGTTAGGCGTAAAGCCAATGTGATAAAAGAGAACTATTCATCGTTACATTCAATATTTTTCTTGGAAAGCTGACGGAGATTCTGGTAACTATTAGAGAAGTCGCGAGGAAGGGGTATACCATGGAAGAGACAATCACATTCTGGCTCGACAACAAGATATCATCCGGATTTATAATTGCCGAAATAGGCAGCCAGACGTTGGTGCTGTATCGTGACAAATATTACATTGTCACCGGCGGTGCCGCCCAAATGAAAGGGGTCAGACCCCTGCACTTTTCAAAAACCTCACTGCCGCTGCTCTGGAAAAAGGCCATGAAAGGCATTCTCCCCCCAGTGTCTGACAACATACCGGATAATCCCAATGAACTGCTTCCTGCAACAACTTCGACTAAAAAGGAGCGTACCACCATGCAAAAGAGTGCCGTGACAGTGACTGATTTTTCGGACGAGCAGCCAACGCCGCAAGCCCCCCCCGCCCCGAAACGAGCAGCGGCCGCAAAATCCCCGGCAGAAGTAAAACCGGCAAAGATTGCCCAGAATACCGTCGCCACAATCTGCCCCCATTGCAGTCACAAACAGGAGCTCCCCTTTGAAAAGGGGAAAAGCGGCAAGCCGTTCTTTACGGCCTGCCCCCGTTGTAATTCCGAATTTGCGGTTCGTTTCGTGCCGGTCACCATCTACCAAGCCCAGGTGGCGGCGTTCAAATAGAGCGGTTGCGACCGCTCAACCCGCGATTAACAGACCCTGATTAAAACAGTGAAACCACACCATGGGTGGCAACCGGTGAAACATCAGTGCCACTTTGATCCGCAGCACTCAGGGTGTGGCTGTCAAGCAGGACATCAAAACGTGTCCCCTTCCCGGCCGTTGCAGAAACCGTAAAATCAAAGTAGGCAATTACGGGGCTTTTGAGCGGTTTGTTGTCAGTATCATAGAACAACACACGCAAGGCTCCCGACGGCAGCTTATTGGTCACCACTGTCTTACCAGCATTTTCAGCGCCGATTCGAATAGTAGGATTTTCAACCAGTGAGTGATCATAGATAATATCCATCGCAAGTGTAACCAGGACAGCCCCGTTGGTTTCAAGAGAGATGGGCAGTTGTACCCGTTGCTGCGGCGACGCACTCAAACTTCCGATGGTGATTGACGGTTGGTCAGCAGCCAGACCAACCGTCTGCTGCCCAAGTAGCAGTATGGCAATTAACAGAGTAATCAGTATCTTCATCGCATTTTCTCCCCTGACATGAGTTTCAATCCAAAACAGACATTGCTCCTACCGACCCATAAAGGCATTGATAGTTTTTGTAAAATAGCCGGATGTTATTCCTTGATTCGCATAAAACGCGGTACATGCCGCACCGGTGGCTCTGCCCATAAACCGGTTGAGGGCGTTGGCAAATTCACTCGGCGAAATAGCACCGTCACCGTTACATGTGTCCGGTACGGCAAAGCAGTGAAAAAGCAGCAAAGTGATGAGGGTTCGGTAGTACAGAGTTACGGACTGCACAGCCACATTATCCGTGACCTGGGTGGTAATATCAGGGGAAGTCCGGGGGTATGCTGGTAACCGGGGTGTGCGTAATGACCGGCGGAACCGTATCCAGAGGTGTTCCGGTGGCAATATTTGAATAGGCCGATTCCGTTGTATCGGTTTTGACCACGGTAAATTTGTAGTAATAGGTCAAACCGGGAGTCACGCTGGCATCCCGATAGGTTTTAGTCTGTGACGGAATAATGGTTGAATTGATCCAGGTATAGGAACCGACCGCCGTTGTGGAGCGATACATATGATAGCCGACGAGCAGGTCAAAATCGTCCTGACTCCGGTAAAGATTCACACATGGTTACCCATGCTGTGCCTTTTCGTAATCTCATCATAATTAGACGGATACTATCTCGTTTCCGTCCGGAGTTTCTGGACGGAAACGACCTATTCTACGACCCATACATTCTAACAGTAAGTACATTTTATTTATATGGCATAAACATACCAATTTCCAAACATGCATCAAAACTTCGGCAAGTCAGGAAGTCTGGCGGACCAAGGAAATCGCCGCGAAATTTCGGCTGGGTGAGAGCAGATTTTGACAGTTTTGAAGGTCAATAGTCGTTATATTGACCGAAAAAGTGGTGAAATATGATCCGTCCAGACGGATTTGTAGCAGATTCCCCCTATCAACCAACTTTATTATGTTTGCCTATTGGGGGAAACCGGAATACATGCTTTTTTCTCAGCTCGACTCCGGCCGACATTCTGCTTATCGGGAGCAGCGTTCCAGAAGTGGCTTGAGGAATTTTTCAAAGGTAGCTAACTGTTTTGCAGAGAGCAGAGCCACATTCCCTTCGTTATCAAGTAAAAAAGTGCCGACGCCGACAACCGTCCGTGCCAGATAGCCGGTTCCTTCAACGGCTCGCTCGATTCTATCCCTCTGTTTACTAAGCAAAGTATGTAACTTATGCAGGTCAATATCCATCGTTTCCACTCCTGTAATAACTGTCTAAGAGATAACCGAAGAGACCTTAGGGACTCGGAACTTCATTTCCAAGTCCCTTACCGCCCAACGGTGGTCCAACCATTGTTCCTGATCTTGCCGTACTCCAGCGTTTCCTCTGCCACCGCTGTTTTATGCTCGGCGGGGCGGCCGATCCCGAGTATACATTCAACCTTGAACTGTTCGGGGATACCCAGCAACTCCTGCACGAAAGCTTCGGCAGTTCTCCCGTCGCCATGCTGCCGATTACGAATCTGCGCCCAGCAGCTGCCAAGTCCCAAAGAAACAGCCGTAAGTTGGAGGACAATTGCCGCAATGGAGCAATCCTCCACCCATACATCGGATTGAGTGCTATCGGCACACACGACAATGGCCAGGGGAGCACCCTTTAAAAACTGTGCACCGTGCTGTTTGGCACCGGCAAGCTGTGCAAGGAGTTGCGGATCATCAACCAGAACAAACTGCCACGGGTTTATACCCCGCGATGACGGCGCCCTCAGTGCGGCTTCCATAAGTAGCGCAATGGCTGATTCTTCGATTTTTTCAGGGAGGTATGTGCGGATACTGCGCCGCTGCCTTACGAAATTTATCACTGCATTTTCTCCTTGGTTAATGTGTTGGCTGTGGCTAATGTGCCCCGGGCCATTTATAAAAGAAAAGATTTTTTAGCTTTTCTTTCTTCTTGTGGGGCTATCATGCTTCTGATATTTCTTTTAGGGGCAGGGCTTTTTCCCAATCTAGTGCTTTCAAATCCGCATCCGGAGTTCAGTCTATCGATCTATAATGCTTCCTCTTCGGTTAAAACATTACAGACCATGTTGATAATCGCTTTGATAGGAATGCCCCTGGTATTGACGTATACCATTATTATATACCGGATATTCCGCGGTAAAGTCAAGTTAGACGGACACAGTTATTAAATAGTGATATAATGAACCACTCAAACCCATTTTCTAACTAAGCCCCGCACTCCCGCCTTTGGCGGCAAGCGGCGGCCTGCCCCGCTGACTTTTAAGCGGGGGGTCCTGTAAGCCCCGCCCGGGCTGATGGCCCAAGCGGCGGGGTCCTGTAAGGAGGGGGGAATGAAAGAAAAAAAACAACTAACCGATTTCGAATGGCAAGTCCTGCAAGCATGCTTGACGATACCTCTTGGTGAAACCCGTTCCTATCAGTGGATCGCCGACAAAATAAATCGGCCTAAGGCTGTGCGTGCGGTTGGCAGCGCTTTACGTAAGAATCCGTATCCTTTGATCATTCCCTGCCATCGAGATCGG